>JANOIK010001165.1:0-6205 GCA_031407585.1 Planctomycetota bacterium
GTGACGCGCGTGGCCCGCGAAGTCGGTACCGAGGGCAAGCTCGGCGGCCAAGCCGAGGTGCGCGACGTCGCCGGCACGTGGAAGGATCTCACGGACAGCGTGAATTTCATGGCCGGCAACCTCACCGGCCAGGTGCGCAACATCGCCGAAGTGACGACTGCCGTGGCCCGCGGCGACCTGTCGAAAAAGATCACGGTCGACGTGAAGGGCGAGATTCTCGAGCTGAAGAACACGATCAACACGATGGTGGACCAGCTTAGCTCATTCGCGGCCGAAGTGACGCGCGTCGCCCGCGAGGTGGGTACTGAAGGTAAGCTCGGTGGCCAGGCCGATGTGAAGGGCGTCGCCGGCACCTGGAAGGACCTTACCGACAATGTGAATTTCATGGCCGGCAATCTCACCGGTCAGGTGCGTAACATCGCCGAAGTGACGACGGCCGTCGCCCGCGGCGACTTGTCGAAGAAGATCACGGTCGACGTGAAGGGCGAAATCCTCGAGCTGAAGAACACGATCAACACGATGGTGGATCAGCTCCGTTCGTTTGCCGACGAAGTGACGCGCGTGGCCCGCGAAGTGGGCACCGAGGGCAAGTTAGGCGGACAGGCCGACGTCCGTGGCGTCGAAGGGACTTGGCGGGCGCTCACCGACTCGGTGAATTTCATGGCCGGCAACCTCACTGGCCAGGTGCGAAATATCGCCGAGGTGACGACGGCAGTCGCGACGGGCGACTTGTCCAAAAAGATCACGGTAGATGTGAAGGGTGAAATCCTGGAGCTGAAGAACACGATCAACACGATGGTCGATCAGCTCCGCTCGTTCGCGTCCGAAGTGACGCGCGTCGCCCGCGAGGTCGGCACCGAAGGCAAGCTCGGCGGGCAGGCCGATGTGAAAGGCGTCGCCGGTACGTGGAAGGACCTCACGGACAACGTGAACTTCATGGCCGGCAACCTTACTGCCCAGGTCCGCAACATCGCGGCGGTGACCAAGGCCGTGGCCAGCGGCGACTTGTCGAAAAAGATCACGGTCGACGTCCGCGGCGAAATCTTGGAGCTGAAGGACACGATCAACACGATGGTGGACCAGCTTCGCTCGTTCGCCTCGGAAGTGACGCGCGTGGCCCGTGAGGTCGGCACCGAAGGTAAGCTCGGCGGCCAGGCCGATGTCCGCGACGTCGCCGGCACGTGGAAGGATCTCACCGACAGCGTGAACTCGATGGCTGGCAATCTTACCGGCCAGGTGCGCAACATCGCCGAGGTAACCAAGGCCGTCGCGAGCGGCGACTTGTCGAAAAAAATCACGGTCGACGTCAAGGGCGAGATTCTGGACCTCAAGGTCACCGTCAACACGATGGTTGATCAGCTCAGCTCGTTTGCCGCCGAGGTGACGCGCGTCGCTCGCGAAGTCGGCACCGAAGGCAAGCTGGGCGGCCAGGCGCAAGTGAAAGGCGTTTCCGGCACGTGGAAGGATCTCACGGATAACGTGAACTTCATGGCCGGCAACCTCACGAGCCAGGTGCGCGGGATCGCGCGCGTGGTGACGGCCGTCGCCAACGGAGATCTCAAGCAAAAACTCACGGTCGAGGCGAAGGGCGAAATCGCCGCGCTGGCCGACACGATCAACGGCATGATCGAGACGCTCGCCACGTTCGCGGATCAAGTGACGACGGTCGCCCGCGAAGTCGGCGTCGAAGGCAAGCTCGGCGGCCAGGCGAGCGTTCCCGGCGCCGCCGGCACGTGGAAGGACCTCACCGACAACGTCAACGAGCTCGCCGCGAACCTCACGACGCAAGTGCGGGCCATCGCCGAGGTAGCCACGGCGGTGACGAAGGGCGATCTCACACGCTCGATCAAGGTCGAGGCTCAGGGCGAAGTCGCGCTTCTCAAGGACAACATCAACGAGATGATCGTGAATCTTAAGGACACGACGCTCAAGAATGCCGAGCAGGATTGGCTCAAGACCAACCTTGCCAAATTCAGCCGCATGCTCCAAGGGCAGAAGGACATGCTGACGGTCGGCCGGCTCATTCTTTCGGAGCTGGCGCCCGTGGTGTCCGCTCAGCACGCTGTGTTCTACACGTTCGACGGCCTTCGCGAGCCGCCGTGCCTCACGCTGCTGGCGAGCTATGCGTACGACCATCCTCGCGAGGTCGGCAAGCAATTGGAACTCGGTCAGGGGCTCGTCGGCCAGTGCGCTCTCGAAAAACAGAAGATCGTGCTCACGAGTTTGCCGCCGGACTACATCCGCATTTCCTCGGGGCTGGGCAGTGCGGCGCCCGTCAATGTCATCGTGCTGCCGGTTGTGTTCGAAGGCCAGGTGAAAGCGGTGCTCGAGCTTGCGTCGTTCGAGCGATTTAACCCCACGCATCAGGTCTTCCTCGACCAGCTCACCGAGAGCATCGGCATCGTGCTCAACACGATCGAAGCGAACATGCGGACCGAAGATCTGCTCAAACAATCGCAATCGCTGGCCGAAGAGCTCGGCAGCCGGCAGGACGAGCTGCAGCAGACGAACCAGGAATTGCAGGACAAAGCCCGCCTGCTCGCTCATCAGAACGTCGAGGTCGAGCAGAAGAACACCGAAGTCGAACAGGCACGGCAGGCGCTCGAGGAGAAGGCCGAACAGCTGGCCCTGACCTCGAAGTACAAGAGCGAGTTCCTCGCAAACATGTCGCACGAGTTGCGCACGCCACTCAACAGCTTGCTTATCCTCTCCGACCAGTTGTCGCAAAATCCCGACGGCAATCTCACGCCAAAGCAAACTGACTATGCAAAGACGATTCACTCGTCGGGCAACGATTTGTTGATGCTCATCAACGATATTCTCGATTTGTCCAAGATCGAGTCCGGCACGGTCGTTCTCGACATCGGCGAACTGCGATTCAACGATCTGCACAACTATGTCGAGCGCACGTTCCGCCACGTTGCGGAGAATCGCGGCGTCGAATTCGTCGTCGAGCTCGACCCCGTACTGCCCCGGTCGCTCACAACCGATAGCAAACGCTTGCAGCAGATCATCAAGAACCTGTTGTCGAACGCTTTCAAGTTCACGCACAACGGCCGCGTCTGCCTGCGCGCCGGGCTCGCGTACGATGGCTGGCATGCGGACAACGACGCGCTGGCCTCCAGCGATGCGGTGATTAGCTTTACCGTGAGCGACACCGGCATTGGCATTCCCATGGACAAACAGCAGATTATTTTCGAGGCGTTTCAGCAGGCCGATGGCAGCACGAGCCGCAAGTACGGCGGCACGGGCCTTGGTTTGGCGATCAGCAGGGAAACGGCCCGGCTGCTTGGCGGCGAGATTCGGCTCGTCAGCACCCCCGACGTCGGAAGCGACTTCACGCTCTACCTGCCGCACGTTTTTGTGCCACAGAAGACGGCGCGCCGAGTCGTGGCTACTGCAGTGAAGGCGCCGACCAACCCGAGCGAACTGGAAACCGCAACGCGCCCGACGCCAGCAGAGAGCAGCAACGGGGACGCACTCCATATCGAAGGCGCGGACGACCGCAACGCGATCCACTCGGACGATCGGGTGCTCCTCATCGTCGACAACGACCGCGGCTTTGCCGACTTCGCCCTTGAGGCGGCCCGGCAGACAGGGTTCAAGGGTTTGGTGACGCCCTCCGGCGCCATGGCGCTCGCACTGGCGCGAGACTTCCAGCCCCATGCGATCCTGCTCGACATTTCGCTGCCCGACGTCGATGGCTGGCGCGTGCTCAGCCGCCTCAAGCACGACCCCGACGTTCGGCACATTCCCGTCTACGTCGTGACGAGCTCCGACAATCCCGAGCGCGGCCTAAAGCTTGGCGCCCGCGGCATCTTGCAGAAGCCGATCCAAACGGGCGAAGTCCTGAAACAGTTCCTCGAAGGCGTGGCCGACGTGGTCGACCAGACCGAACGTCGCGTCCTGGTGATCGACGCCGATGAAGATCGCCGCAATCGCCTGTACGACCTGCTCACAAGCGCTCGCGTGGAAGTGATCGCCGAGGAAACGGGCGCCGCGGCGCTGGACGCGCTTGAATCCGGCGACATCGATTGCGTAATCTTCACGCCCGAGCCCGCTGACATGACCTTGCCAAGCCTCGCCGAACAGGTTCTCGCCCGGTGCGAGGGCGGGGAAACGTCGTTCTTCCTTCTCATCGATGCGGAAAGTCCCGCCGAAAACCTTCACCGTTTGACGCATCTCGCGAAGGAGTTCAATCTGCAGGTGGTCGATGCGCCGGATAAGCTGGTCGACCAGGTCGCGATGGCGCTCGGTCAGCCGATTGCGGGATTACCTGAAGAGCAACAGCGGCTGATTCGCGCGCTCACGAACAGCTCAACCATTCTGGCGGGGAAAAAGGCGCTGATCGTTGACGACGACATTCGCAACATTTTCGCGCTCACTAGCGTGCTCGAACGGTACGACATGGGAACGATATCCGCGGAAACCGGCCGCGACGCGATTCGCCTGCTGGAAGCGGCTCCAGACATCGACGTCGTGCTCATGGACATCATGATGCCCGAGATGGATGGCATCGACACGATGCGCGCAATCCGGAGGAACGCGCGGTTCAAGAATCTGCCCATCGTGGCTGTCACGGCCAAGGCCATGAAGGGCGATCGCGAGAAGTGCATCGAAGCCGGCGCCTGGGATTATCTCTCGAAGCCTGTCGATTCCGAGCAAATGTTGACAGCCCTGCGAGCCTGGTTGACCGCATGACGAAAGAACTCGCCAAGGCCAAGATTCTGGTCGTCGACGACGTACCAGGAAAGCTGATGGCCATCGAGGCGGTGTTGGAAAGCCTCGACCAGACGGTCGTGGGCGTTTCCTCTGGCGCCGAGGCGCTACGGCAATTGCTGGCCGACGACTTTGCGCTCATTCTCCTCGACGTCAACATGCCGGGGCTCGATGGCTTCGAGACCGCAGCGTTGATCCGCCAGAGAAAACGGTCGGAGCATACGCCGATCATCTTTCTCACGGCATTTGCCGACGACGCCTATGCGGACCGCGGCTACGCGCTCGGCGCCGTGGACTACCTGCTGACGCCCGCCGCGCCGGACGTCTTGCGGGCGAAAGTGTCGGTGTTCGTCGACCTGTTTCACAAAGGCGAGCAAGTGCTCCTCCAGGCCGAGGAGCGCATCCTCTTGGCCCAAGAGCAAACGGCCCGCGTCGAGGCCGAGCGGGCGAGTCTTGCCAAGAGTCAGTTCCTCACGAACATCAGCCATGAGCTGCGCACGCCGATGACTGCCATCATTGGAATGACCGACCTGGCCCTGCTGGAGGAGCTGCCCCCGCGAATTCGCCAGTACCTCGACGCGGTTCAGACGAACGCGCACTTGCTGCTGGAGCTGCTCAACGAGATTCTCGACCTGTCCAAACTCGAGGCGGGCAAGCTCACCTTGGACAGCGCGCCGCTGCGACTCCGCAAGATTGTCGACGAGCTCAACCACACGTTCGGCCATCGCGCCAGCGAGAAGGGGCTGAAGTTCAACGCCCAGGTCGATCCCGCGGTGCCGAACCACCTGATTGGCGACTCTCTGCGACTCAGGCAGGTCATCGTCAACCTGCTGACCAACGCCATGAAGTTTACGGAACGAGGTCGGGTGACGCTCGACGTGCAACTTCAGTCATCCTGCGACCGAGAAGCTTGGCTGCGATTCACCGTCACGGACACCGGGATCGGTATTTCGGCGGAGGATTTGGAGCGAATCTTCGCTCCGTTCACGCAAGTCGATGCCTCGACCACTCGACGGCGCGATGGCGCTGGCCTGGGCTTGGCGATTTCCGCGGAGCTAATTCGCGCCATGGGGGGCATTCGATCCGTCCGCAGTGCGCTCGGCAGGGGCAGCGAATTCTCCTTCACCGTGCCGCTGCTGATCGATCGCAGCAAGATCGACGAGGCGCCGCGCGGGCAAGTCGAACCGGTGAGTCCTGCCGCCAGTAATCCGCTCAGTTCGCTGCCCCCGTCGCCGAATCTCTTGGTTCTGCTTGCCGAGGACACGCCGACCAACCAGGTGCTCGTCCTGCACGCATTGGGAAAACGCGGTCACAAGGTCGAGGTGGCGGGCGACGGACGAACCGCGGTGGCCTTTGCCCAGCGCGGCCACTACGATGTGATTCTCATGGATCTGCAGATGCCCGACATGGATGGATTCGAGGCGACCGCGGCCATTCTCGCCCTTCCCGGCGGGCCGCATCCGCCCATCATCGCGCTGACCGCCCA
>JANOIK010001176.1:0-1555 GCA_031407585.1 Planctomycetota bacterium
GCCAAGGGTTCGGGCGAAATTGCCGAGAACATCACCAGCGTCGCCAAGGCCGCCCAGAGCACGACCCAGGGCGCCGGCAACTCACAACAGGCCGCTGTCGAGCTGGCGCGAATGGCGGCGGACCTCCAGCAGCTCGTGAGCCGCTTCCAAACCGCCGGCCACTCCGAACGCGATCCCGCTTCGGCCCGGCCGCAACGGCCGGTGTGCGTCGACCAGCGCGGCCGCCAGGCACCATCGCTTCAGCTAAGCGTGTAAAGAAAGCGAGACTCACCGTGCAAGCCCTCATTGTCGATGACAGCCGCACCATGCGGCGTATTCTCGGCGAGGTTGTCCGGCAGCTTGGCTTCGACGTGGTCGAAGCGGGCAACGGTCGGGAAGCCCTCCTGTCACTTGAGCAGGGAGGCCGTCCCGACGTCGTCCTAGTGGATTGGAACATGCCTGAAATGAACGGGCTCGAGTTTGTCCAATCAGTGCGCCGAGACCAGCGTTTTCAAGACTTGCCGCTCATGATGGTCACGACCGAAATCGAAATGGAACAAATGACGGCGGCGTTGGAAGCGGGAGCCAATGAGTACCTGATGAAGCCATTTGGCAAAGAAGCGATTGCCGACAAACTGCAACTCCTTGGCGTGTTGGCGCCGACGCCATGAACGAAGCTCGGGTGTTAATTGTGGGCCATTCGGTCGCCGTTCGGCGGCTCGTGACCGCTGCGCTGGCGGACGATCCCGTCGTCGAGGTCGCCGGCACGGCGGCCAACGGCCGGATCGCGCTGGCTAAGATCCCGCAGATCAGTCCCGACCTGATCGTGCTCGACCTCGACGTGCCAGAGACAGACGGATTGGCAACCCTCGTCGAGCTTCGCAAAACCTATCCTCAATTGCCCGTCATCGTACTGAATTCTCGGACAAGTAGCGGCGCCGTGGCGATGCTCAACGCCAGCTCGCTGGGAGCGCGCGACTTCGCGACCATGCCGACGAGCATCGAAGACGCGGCCGCAGCCGCCCAATCGCTTCGCCGCGAGCTGATCCCGATGATCAAGGCGCTTTGCCACGTCGACGAGTCGCTGGGCCGAGCCGCGAGCAGCTCGCTCCGAGCGGCCGCGTCGTCGACTCGGCCCGGCAGCTTCAATCCCGGCACGCAGCGATTCAGTATGATCGCGATCGGCGTCTCGACCGGAGGACCCAACGCGCTGATCGAGATACTGCGCCAGTTGCCGGCCAATTTCCCAACGCCGATCGTCATCGTTCAGCACATGCCGCCAATGTTCACCCGATACCTGGCGGAGCGCCTCAACGCCGTTTCGCCGCTTCAGGTGCGCGAGGCTGCGGACGGAGAACCTGTGACGCCAGGCGGAGCTTGGCTGGCGCCGGGAAACTATCACATGACCCTCGCCCGCGCCGCAGCCGGTGAAACAATTCGGTTGCACCAAGGGCCGCCGGAGAACTCCTGCCGCCCGGCCGTCGACGTGCTGTTCCGAAGCGTCGCCGAGTTGTTCGGTCCGGCGGCGTTGGGAGTCGTGTTGACCGGCATGGGCCGGGACGGCCTGCGGGGCTGC
>JANOIK010001222.1:0-1509 GCA_031407585.1 Planctomycetota bacterium
CCGCCCACGTAGTTCAGCGTGTAGGCCGCGTCATAAGCCGGCGCATACCCCGCGTCCCACCCGGCCGTGTAGCCGTCATCATCTCCCGCTTCGCCGCCGGCGATCGTGCCGCGCAGCGCCCCGTCGGCAAAGCCCAAGTCATAGCCCACCGTGTAACCGGCGTCGAAGCCCGTAGTAAAACTTCCCTGATACTCCGTGGGCACATAATCGAGCGTGCCCGCGCCGGCCAGGGACGCCGTGAGCGCTGCGAACGCAAGGACGCCGAACGCCGCCGCACTGCCAACATGGCGCTGCAAATTTTGAAGCATGGACAGACCCGCCTGATATGAGTGAAGGACAAAGGTATGAAAGGTTGACCCCGGCGCACGCCAAGAAAGGCGCCGAGGGACTCGGATTTTCCGAGTCGAATGTATATCGCCCCATCCCGATTGTCCACCAGATTCCGGTACCGAGAGAGCCATTTCCCAAGGGAATCTTCTCACGATCTGAGATTTGTTGTTAGGCTGATGCCATGAAGATCGTAAGAATCGCCTTCGCAGTTCTCGCCGCCATTTGGACGATTGGCGTCGCCATCGGCGTGATCTCCAAATTTGGCCAGCACGAAGGCCCGCGCGGCGCCTCCGAAGTCTTCGGCGGCATCGCCGCGATAGCCGTGTGCACGCTCATTACAGTTTGGGGAAGATCCATCTTCTCTCGCCCAAGAAGATTCGGCAGACGATTTCCTGGGGCTGAGGCGAGTCGGCGACAAATCCGTTGGGGGTGAAGCGCGCACTTTCCGCGCCCTAGCCCATCAAGGTTGGCATAACGGTTGCAGCGTTTTTTGCGGACCGTTCTGGCAATCGCGGCAGAACGTGCATTGGGACTCTTAAATGGAGGCGTTAGCGATGGCGAAGAAATCGAGCGCGAGAAAATCGGCGTCGAAGGCGAAGGCAACCAAGTTGGCTAAGGCGAAGCCGAAAGCGAAGAAGACGCGGTCGCTGAATGCTGAGGGGGCGCAACCTTCAGCCGGCGCCCCGGCGAAAGAGCAGGATGTGAAACGGCGGCTCGGGAACTTTGGCGGCGCCGGCGAGCATCCGCGGCAGGGCGGTCGCACCTCCGGCATCGTGGGACAGACCAAGCGTCAGAACAAGACCGATAAGGGCGGCAAGAAGAAATAGCGGGAGTGCCGTTTTGCCGCTGCTGTAGTCGTAGTCGTAGGGTGGGTGGTTAGTCGTAGTCGTAGTCGTAGTAGTCGTAGGGTGGGTGGTTAGGTCCGCCGCTCACCCACCATGTCTCTACGACGGTTCGCGCACGCCGGAGAGCGAGAGAAAAGGGGACAGGTCCACGGCCGTTCGGCACGGCATTTGCGCTTGCCTAAATTGACTTGCGCGAAGGGTTTCGATCGCCCATGCTAGGAGAATGGTCCAGCGCGAAGAATCAACTCCGATCCGCGAAGAAGATGTCCAGGGCCTCAAGTATTTCGGCAAGCTCGGGCCGCTGCTGGCGCGACTGCACGACGTCGGCTGCCAG
>JANOIK010001254.1:0-2476 GCA_031407585.1 Planctomycetota bacterium
GTCGGCGCCGCCCGGCGCCACGAACTGATCGGTGAGGCGTGGCCGGCCGTAAGTGAGCGTGCCCGTTTTATCAAAGATCGCCGTGCGGCAGGTTGCAATCGTCTCCAGCACGACCGGGTTCTTCACGATGATGCCGCGACGGGCGCATAGAGAGATCGCGCCGATGATGGCAACGGGGATCGCGATCAGCAGCGGGCACGGCGTCGCGACAACGAGCACGGCAAGAAAGCGGCTTGATTGCCCGCTGACGCCCCACGCGACCAGCGCAATCAGCACCGCCAGCGGGGTGTAAAACGCACCCAGCGTGTCGCCCAGCCGACGCATCCTCGGGCGGTTCTGCTCGGCGGATCGCATGACCTGCATGATCTTTGCGTAGCGGGAGTCGGCGGCCGGGCGGGTCGCTCGAATCGTCAACGCCGATTCGCCATTGATCGCCCCGGAGATGACTTCAGAGCCGGGCGTCTTGGACATCTGGAACGGTTCGCCGGTCAGAAACGACTCGTCCATGATCCCGCGACCCTCAGTGACGATACCGTCCACGGGGCAAATATCGTGAGGGAAAATGACAAGCGTGTCGCCGATTGCCACTTCAGTTAGGGGTACATCCACCACTTGCCCGTCCTGACGCCGATGGGCAAGCGACGGCATGCGTTGTGCGAGCGCGCGGAGGACCGATGAGGCGCTCCGGACGGCGTAGCTTTCCAGAGCCTCGCCGCCCGAGAGCATGAGCACAACGAGCGCACCCGCTAGATACTCGCCCAGCAAAGCGGCGGTCACGATCGAGATGCCGGCCAGAAGGTCGGAACCGAACTGAAGCTTCATCACCTTGGCTAGCAGTTCGTAGAGAAGTGGAATCCCGCCGAATACGAGAACGATCCAGAGCGGGATCTGATACGAAGGGACTTCGCTTTGCATGCCGTAGCGCAGAATCAAATGCAGCGCGATCCCCGTCAGCGCCAGGCCGGCGATGAGCACCATCCTTCGGCTGGTCCAGAATCCCATCAGCTTCAACATCGTTCCATCAGGCGTCAGCGTTTTCATCGGTGGTTCCGCGGGTACGGCGAACAGAGCCTCACCACCGAACGCTCGCTGGTCAGACTGAAAGTAACATCAATCAGCGGCGCGAAGCCCAGTAGGCGTCCGCCTCGGCTTCAAGCCGCGCCAGCCGCGTGTAGTAGTCCGGGAACTCCTTAAGGTGCGCCCAGGCGATCTTGCCGGTCAACACGAGATCATCATTGGTGACATTCGTCTCGGGATCGTGTGCGCCGTGCTCGAACTCCACTTCAAGGCCACGCCGAAATTCTTCTAGCTCAATCTTGTGCCAGTTGATGGCAAGCGTATCTCCAATTCGCTTCGCTTCATCGGCACTGACTTTTCGCTTGTTCACGGACAGCTCCTTTACATTCTGAGTCATTAGGCAAATGAGATCAGCGGTTTGATCATCCCATCCTCTTGGGTCTGCATCATTCAGAACGCCTTCTCGATGTCCTGGAATGGGAACCGATGCGTTGTCAGCGCAAGAGGATCAACGCGCCCCATCTCGATCAGGCGCATCAGGCGGCCCGTCCGCTCCGCGCCGCCGGGACATAGCGCCGTGCGGATCGTTTTGTCGCTCATGCCGACGCCCCAAGCTTCGCGCGGGATCGGCACGCTGTCGCCGTCGCCGTGGTAACCGGTGTTGGAGATCGTTCCGCCCGGTCTCGTCACGCTCACGCACGCCGCGAACGTTTTCGCCGAGCCAAGGGCTTCGATGGTCGAGTCCACTTCCTTGCCGCCCGTGAGTCTCAGGATCGCCTCGACGGGGGTCCTCCTTGGAGAAGTCGATGACCACGTCGCAGCCATACTTCATCGCCAGCGCAATGCGGTTGGGCATGGACTCCACGCCAATGACCAGACCCGCTCCGCGCAGGCGAGCGCCGACGGTCGCCATCAAACCCACCGGCCCTTGCGAGAAAATTGCGACGCTGCCGCCGATCGGAATGTTCGCATGCTCGGCCCCGACGACTCCGGTAGAGAGCATGTCGCAGCAGTACGCAGCTTGCTCGTCGGTGAGGCCGTCGGGAATGGGCGCGAGGTTCGCCACCGCGTTGTTGACGTGGAAAAACTCGGCGAAGCTGCCGTCTTTCACGTTGGCGAACTTCCAGCCGCCGAGCATTTCGCCGCATTGGCTTGAATAGCCGCGCTGGCAGTTGTCGCATGCGTAGCACGGTGTGATGGCGTTGACAGCTACACGCTGGCCAATCTTGAATAGACCGCTGGCGGCCGCGAGTTCGCCCAGTTCATGAATCACGCCGACAGCCTCGTGTCCGAGCGTCAGGTTCTGACGGTCGCCGATCGCACCCGCCACGGTGTGGACGTCGGAAGTGCAGACGAGCGCGGCAGTCGTGCGGATGACGGCGTCAATTGGTCCCGGCCGAGGCACAGGTTTTTCCAGCATGCCAACCTTGCCGATACCGTGCATCACGAAACAGTTCAT
>JANOIK010001301.1:0-2162 GCA_031407585.1 Planctomycetota bacterium
TGTCCTCGCCCGTCATGCCGAGGAACAGACTCGACCCCGCGTTGCCTGCCGCACCGTTCCAGTTCGAGAAGATTTCGCGATGAGCGTTGGTGGTCGCTCGATCGGTGACGACCGCGAAGATCGCGAACGACTGCGACGTGAGGACCTGCCCGCTCAGATGCAGGAAGCGGCGTTGCCCATCAAATCGCAGGGCAGGGCGGCCGTGAGCGGCCTCTTTCACGAAGAGCGGCCTGCGCGCGGGATCGTTCTGCGAGGCGGAGTGATCGCTCCCCGAAGCATCGGTCCACGCGAGGACTCGGCCATCGGCATCAGCCTTCACGCCGGAGTCGGCTCGCAAATGCAGGACGAGGCCGTCACGAACGCTGAGCGTGTGGCTGGGGTCGGCGTCTTCGCCGCCCCCAGCGGCGCGCACTGGGGGCTCGAAGACTCGACCCCAGCCACCCGACTCAGAACCTCCGCGCACAAAAAAGGCGAGGCCGCGTCCCAAGACGCGACCTCGCTCCCCTAAACATTTTCAAAACGCCGCCGGCGACTTAGGCGCTGCGACTTAGCCCCGAATCTCAATCCGCTTGGGCTGAGCCTCGGGCTTCTTCGCCACCGTGACGTGCAGCACGCCGTTGGTCAGCTCCGCCGTGATCGTCTCGGGGTCGATCGACTCGGGCAGCGTCACCGTGCGGGTGACTTTGCCGTAGCGGCGCTCGTCGACCAGGCCGGTGCGAGTCTCCTCGGGCGCCGTCCGCTCGGTCGTGATCCGCAGCGTGCCCTTCTCGTAGGTCAGCTCGACGTGGTCGCGGGTGACGCCCGGCACATCGAGCTCAACGTGATAGGCGCCCTGCTCTTCCCAGACGCTGGCCGGGACGTAGAACGCCTGCACGCCGCGACCGCCGTTGCCAAAGAACTGGTCGACAAGCGTGTCGAGTTCCCCGCCCCAATCGCCGGGAATGAGCTCACGAAGACGATTGCGAGACATTGCATGGGCCATTGGAAACCTCCTTCTGGAATTTGATAGCGCGCGAGCGCATTGGTTCAACGCGAAAACCGAATCGCCGAATCAGCCGCGGACTGATCCGACGCTCGTGGGTTGTTGCAAGAGAAGAATTGCAAGGCCCGTGCCGATGTCGACGCGCGCGCGACGCGCTCGTCGCAACTGCTTGCGAATCAAGTATTTCCAAGCAGAGCGATTAAGATCGGCCCACTGCTGGCGTCAGAGTGGGAGGCGCCAAAACGGCATTGGCAACCAAAGCGTCCCGAACACCGGCTGCCAAAATGACATTGGCGAGCGAATCGCCTAATCCTGCACGACGTACGAGCCGCTGAACGTCACCAGTGGGCCCTCGGCGTCAGCAATCTCCGCGGCGACGTCGATCTTCGATCGGCCCTTGCTGCGCAGCAATTCGTAGAAGAACTCCATGCCGACCGGATCGAGCGGCAAACCGCGGGCGATGATTTCCGGTGAGCGCACCGGCCGCAGATAGCGGATCGATCCGCGGCGGATCACGATGTTGCCGGCGACGCCCACTTCGCGAGTGAGCAGGAACACCGTGCCCCAACCAACGACAGTGCACAGCGCGTTGAGACTGCCCGCGAACGCCGAGTATTGATGGTTGCGATTGGGCGCCAGCGGCATCTGCATCGCCAGCCGCCGATCCTGCCACTCGACGGCGCGCACGCCCATCGGAACCGAGATCGGCATCTCGCGGTGCAGCGTCTGCTCCAGTTCGCTCAGGGCGTCGTCGTTCACAGGCTCGGCGCGAGGGCGTTCCGAAGAAGAAAGCGGCACGAGGGGTAGCCGCTATGCTACCCCAACCCAGGGTCTGGGTGCCATGCCCACGTCCGCGTGGGCATGTTGAAGCGGCCCCCGATATGCCCGACCGTTAGATGCCCCAAATCAGCAGCACGGCGTAATCGAGGTTGTTGGGGATCGCTCCCTCGGGCGTGCTGTCGTAGCGGTCGATCACCGAGACCTTGAGGCTCATGTTCTTGGGCCGATCGAGATCGATCTGCCAGCCCAGGTCGGTCACGACGCGATAATTCCGAAAGTCTTCCCACTCCGGAAAGTAGTCGACCTTGCCCACGAGGTGCTGCATCTTGGTGATTTGATGGTCGTAGTCGACGCCCAAGAGCGCCGTGGGTTGCCAGTCGTTGTCGGCGCCGCCGAACTC
>JANOIK010000004.1:0-2345 GCA_031407585.1 Planctomycetota bacterium
CCGTGGTGGGAACCCCGGACGCATTGGTGATGTTCCAACTGCGAGAAATGAGTCCACTGACGGGATCGTAAGTAGTGAACGCGATGCCGGTTGAGGCTGGCAGGAAGAACTCCCAATTGCCGGCGTCATCACTGCGGGTCCGCAGGTCGGGCAGATTATCGGCGCCGCCCAGCGCGTCGCTCACGACGACGTAATCGTTGCCCAGTTCGCCGCCGATGACATCGCCGCTAGAGTCCAAGTTCACGCCGGTCGCGACCACGGGGATGCGGAGCACCGGCGTGCGCGGATCGTTGCTGACCACTTCGAAAGCGCCGGGCCGCAGGCCCGGTTTGCTCGCGCGGAACGTCATGCCAATGCCGGTGGATTCCCCGGGCTGGAGCGTGATGGGCGCCGTCAGCGCCGGCGTCATCCATTCGCCAGTACCTTGCCCAGCGGCGACGCGAATTTCCGTGATCACCAGCGGCGCCGTGCCGTTATTGGTCAGCGGATTGCGGTTTAAGCCGCCGAAATCGGTCAGCTCGCCGACGCGGGCGCCGCCGAAATTGTTGTAGAAGGGAACGAGGGTGTTGAAGTTCGCGGAGAGGCTGATCGCGGGTTTGTTCGGCGGCTGGCCATCGCCAATCAGGTCGAACTCGCCATTGAATTCTTTGAGATCGGAATCAATTGAGAGGGTGCCTGCGAAGTCGAGCGCCGCATCGGGCGCGAAGGTCACGTCGAACTCGAGTGATTCACCCGGCCCGAGCACCGTCACGGGAATTTGGGGGGTCGAGAACGCGCCAATTCCCTTGACGATGCCGATGCTGCGAATCGTGACGCTCTCGCTGCCGAGGTTGGCTAAGCTGAACCGCTTGACCACGGGGCTAACGACCGAACCCGAGCCGAAATCGGTTGTTTCGCCCGCGAAGTCGGTATTCTGGTTTGGGTCCGCGGTGAACAGTTCGAGGAACGAGCCTTCAAACAGGAGGCGATCGACGTCAGCCGACTCTTCGCCCTCATCGGGGATTTCCGCATCGAAAAAGCCACTCTGGTTCTTGTAGTGCGTCGGTGTGTATTTGATGATCTTCAGCATCTGGCTGAGGAAGTTCTTCACATCGCTCGAACTCCATTGCCCGCGCGTCGCGAGCTTCAGTCCGGCGCCGGAGGTTTTTTCTTGGAACGAAGTCTCCCCCCGAACCGTGCCCGCGGCCATGTTGTCGTTGAGCGTGCTCTGCTGAACACCGCTTGAATTGGTAGTGATGATTTCAAATAACGTTTTGAGTGTGGTGTCACCATTAACGGCGGTGATGACGAAGCCGGCGCCTAGGGGAGCGCCGTTAGGTCCCAATAGCACTAGCTCCGGCAAGTCCTTGCCGTGGAAATCGGGTTTAGGATTGATCAGCGTCTTCGGCAACACAAACTTGACCGTGTAGAACCCGGTCGGGCCCGCGACCACGTCAATTGCCTTTTTGTTCTTGAACGCATCCAAGGCGCGCAGCGCGTCGCGCACTTCGGCGCCTGTCGCGCCGGGGCGAATTGGCGCGGTTTTCTCGCCCGCAAAGTTCAGAAAGAAGAAATCGTCCGGCCCCAGACTGCGGACGTCGATGACCTGAACTTCATCGGTTTTAACATCCCCCTCCCTCTCCGCGTTGTGCATGAGGCCCAGATTATGACCCAGCTCGTGAGCGGCCGTCTTCGCCAAGGAGCGGGTGACGGTGTCGAAATCAACATCGTAAAGCGGGTAACTGAACTCGAAAAACTTCGCCACATAGACCTCGACACCGCCGCTCTGGGTTCGTTCGAGGATCGACGCCAACTCAAATTCGAATTGGGCGGGGTTCAGTTGACGGCGCCGCTTGAGCAAGCTCTCGAGCGCCGCAAACATTTCTAAGGCGGGTTCCGTTCTTCCGAAGCGATCATCTCGGTACTCCGTCGTCCAGTCGATGCTGTACGCGGCGCCAGCTTTGTAGCCGTCGTGCAGCGAGACTTGGCCGCTGAAGCCTGCGAATTGTTGCCGCACGCGAGACAGAACATTGGTTGCGAAGGTAGCGCGTTCATCGGGCGTGTCGATCATCGCGAATTCGTTGCGCGAGATTTCACTGTCGTTATCATTGAAGTCAAACTCGACCTTCGACGTAAAGGTTCCGTTCACGGGCGGCAACACCACAAACTTGGTGGCAATCACCGAGTCCGCGACGTTGTCGCTATATTCGATGCGATAGTTCCGCACCACTTTGGTCGAACCTTTTTCCGCTCCGCTCTTGATGAGGGTTTCTTCCGTGGATTCGACCACGGTGAAGTTGCTGAAGCCCACCACGGGAATCAGATTCAAGTACAGCGCCGTCGCTGGCATATTGAGCGGCAATGGC
>JANOIK010000028.1:0-1600 GCA_031407585.1 Planctomycetota bacterium
TTCGCGATTCAAAGAGCTGCTCGCGGCCGACGCCGATCCAGACGCCTTCGATGCGCGCTGCGACTCCGAGGCCCGTTTGGCTATGAAAATCGGTTGGCGGCGCGCTCGGCGTTTCGAGCCCGCGGCGTTTTGCTTCGGCGAGGATCGGCTCGCGCAAGGGGTGCTCGCTGAGTTGCTCGACGGCAGCGGCGAGCGCGAGCAGCCGGTCGGGGTCGACGCCTGGGGGCGTCCAGAGTTCCGTGACGCCCGGTTTGCCGACAGTGACCGTGCCCGTCTTGTCAAAGGCCATCACGTCGACCTGGCCGAGCGTTTCGAGATGCACGCCGCCTTTGAACAGCACGCCCATGCGGCCAGCGCGGGCGATGGCCGACAGCAGCGCAGCAGGGGCGCCGACGACGACCGCGCAGGGCGACGCGGCCACGAGCAGCACCATGGCGTGGTAGAAGGCGTCGTACAAAGTGCTCGCGCGAAATGCGAGCCCGAAGAGGAACACGAGCATCGAGACGGTGAAGACGCCGATGACGTACGGTTGCTGCCAGGACTCGACGAACTTCTGTGTCGGCGTCTTCTCGGCCTGGGCGTCCTGCACCATGTGGACGATGCGCTCGATGGTCGTGTCGGCGACGGCGCGGGTCATGCGGACCAGCACGCTGCCCTGGCCGTTGATCGTGCCGGCGAAGACGGCGGCGCCGACGGCTTTGACGATGGGCTCGCTCTCGCCGGTGAGCGTCGACTCGTCGGCCCAGGTCTCGCCGTCCGTCACAACGCCATCGACGGGAAATCGCTCGCCGGGACGCACGCGCACGACGCTGCCGATGGCGAGGGCGTCGACCGCGACGGCCCGCTCGATGGCGTTCCCGATGCCGCTCTCGACGAGCATCGCCTCGCGGGGGCGGAGCTGGATGAGCGACTCGATCGACCGATGCGTTCGATACATGGCGAACTCTTCGAGCGCTCCGCTGAGCGAGAAAAGGAAGAGCAGCACGAGGCCTTCGCGCCAGTCGCCGATGGCCGCGGCGCCGAGTGCGGCGACGATCATGAGCAGGTCGACGGTGAGCCGCCGCTTTTTCAGGGCCGCCAAGGCGCCGACGGCAGGGCCCCAACCGCCGGCGAGATACGCGGCGATGCATGCGGCGATCGACCAGAAGCGTGCCGACGACGCGGTGCTGCGGTCGAGGACTGCGGCGGCGAGTCCACAGACGGCGCACACGGCCGTGAGCAGTGCCTCGACTTTCGGAGGCTCGGCCTCGCTGGGATGAGCCGCGTCTTGGTTCGGAGCATGCACGGCGGCCGCGCGATTCGGGTGGCGTGGCGGGAGGGGTGCGCCAGTATGGGACGGAGTTGGCGGCGTCGTCTATGGGAGGGACGAAGCTGGCAGCTTCGTCTACGTGGCGGCCAGCGCTGCCAGGACGCAGTGGCGTAGCTCGCGGGATTTCAGCGGCATTTTGGCCACGAGGCGGCGGGCGTCGCCGGTGGCTTCCTTCATCCAGGCGGCGTGCTGGTCGCCCAGCAGCAGCACCGCCGGCAGGTTCTTCAGCCGCGTGTCCTGCGCGATGCGGTTGAACGCTTCAAGCGCCGGGCGGCCGATGTGGCCGGAGCT
>JANOIK010000041.1:0-1516 GCA_031407585.1 Planctomycetota bacterium
GGGAGCACCGAGCACGGGCGACCCGAAGTCGCCCGAGCGCAGGTGGTACCGGTCGCGAAGCGATGGGGAGGGGGGGACGCGGATGGCACACGCCTAACTTCGAGCGGGCCGTAACCCGATTCTTGTGCCCACCAAACGACAAAGGCCGGCGGGATCCCCGCCGGCTTTCGCCGCGTAACTCAAAAATTGCTCGCTCGGCTAAGCCAAACGCCGCTTGCGGCTCGCAGCCGTCGCGCCCGCCAACGCGAGCCCAACGAGCGCAATCCCCGCCGGCTCCGGCACCGGCGTCACCGACAGCACGCCGGTCGCCTGGTCGAACACGTACAGGCCCGAACGCCACTTGCCCGGAATCGGGTTCGTGAATCCGGCCACCGTGAACGTGGCGCCGTACGTCGTCGTCGGCCCGCTCACCAGCGTCCAGCTATCCCCGAGCGTGGTGCCCGCGCCCGACAAGTTGATGTTGAAGTCGCCGTTCAGGCCAAGCACGCCCGGTCCCGAGATCGAGTTGTTCACGCCATTCGCGCCGATCACGAAGTTGAGATTCGCATTGTCGGCGAGCGCCAAACGGCTTTGCGTGGCGTTCACAAGCTGGATGTTGCCGGTGAACGTGTTGGCGGCGCTGGCAAAAGTAACGGTCCGCGCCGCGCTGCCGCTGCCGTTCGGCAGAATGCGAATCGTGCTCGAGCCTGAGATGGGCGCCGAGATGATCATGCCGCCCTGCGTCGCCATGTTGGCGCCGTTTGCGCCGACCGCGAGAGTGCCGGCCCAGGTGACGGTGTCCGCGTCGCCCTGCGCGTGCCGCAGTTGCCCGCCGTTGATCGTGAGATTGTTGACCGTGATGACGGCCGTCGTGCCGTTGCCCTTCCACATCAATGCGTCGTTGGCCACGGCGTTCACCAAGCCCGGGCCCGTGATCAACAGCGAGTCGCCGGCAAACGTGAAGCTGTTCGGGGTGGCATTCGGCGTGCGGAGCAACAGCCCGTTGTTCTGGTAGTCGTTGCCCGCGCTCGGCGCCGCGGCATCGCTCCATGCGAGCGAGGTGTTAAACGAAGAGTTGCCCAGCGTGTTGGCCGCGGTCAACGTGACCGTCGCCGCGGTGGCCTCGCCGGCGATCAGCGTCGTCGCCGCGGCCAAGGCCAGCCATTGATAGAGTCTCATCAGTAGCGTCTCCCTCAAAGTTTGAAAACGGAACGTTGGGCCAAAAGAAAAGTCTCGGCCTCAGCGGCGCACACCTGTGAGTTCTTCGTGCCGCGCACGGACTTGCGCGCCAGCGCCGTCGAAAAGACCGACCCGCAGCCCATGGTATTTCGCCGCCCGGCCCGCGTCCATCATTCGGCAGCCGCCCAAGATTTGCGGGAAAAACCTGGATTTTCCAAAAAATCTTCAGATTCGCGGGGGTGTGTACTTTAGGCCCTTACCGGCTCCCTCCCGCTGGAGCGAGCAACGCGCACGGGCGCCCCGAAGGCGCCCGGTTCACTCCCAAAAATCTTCCGGCTCCCTCCCCCTGGAGGGGATG
>JANOIK010000044.1:0-1505 GCA_031407585.1 Planctomycetota bacterium
AAACCGATTACGCGATGGTGTCGACGCGCCCGGCGCTGCTCGCCAAGGGTCGCATGAAGCGCGTGGTGAACGAGCTGCTCGTGCCCGAGAACTCGCGCCGGTTGCAGATTCGCTCGTCGCTGAGCGGCGGAGCGACCGAGCCGCACACCGATCGCTGGACGCTCATGCCCTCGAATCAGTATTTTCTGATTGTGCTCGCCCGCGAGCCGGCGCGCTACGCCTACCTGAAAGTCGCCGACGCCGTGCGTGCGCCTTTCGAGGATGCTTATAGCAGCACGGCCCCGGCGCACTATCGCGTGGTGCTCGCCGACGGCGCCAAGCCCGCGCCGCTTCCCGCGGGCGTCCTCACCTGGACCAGCATCGCGTACATCGTGTGGGACGAGGTGAATCTCGCGCAGGTCACCGCCGAGCAGCAGCGGGCGCTCGTCGACTGGATCCACTGGGGCGGCCGGCTCATCGTCAACGGCCCCGACTCGCTCCGCACGCTCCGCGGCAGCTTTCTGGACAAGTACCTGCCGGTGGACGTGGGCAAATCCGTCGAGTTCGACGCCGACGCGCTCGCCGACTTCAGCGCCCACTGGACCGCCCGCGCCGACGGCAAAGAGCTCCCGCCGATCGCGGTCACCCGACCCTGGTCGGGCGTCGAGCTGAAGCCGCGCCCGCAGCTTGGGTTCGCGCTTCCGGGCGCCGACGGGTTGTTCTACGAACGCGCCGTGGGCGGCGGAAGCATCGTCGTCTCGGCGGTGCAGCTCACGGAGCGCGACCTGACCACCTGGCCGGGCTTCGACGGATTCCTGAATGGCGGCCTGCTGAGGCGCCCCAGCCGACGCTTCCGCGACGAACAGGATGGCCAAGTCGTCGGCCTGCAAACCGTGTGGGCGAGCCCCGCCTACGCCGAGCGCACGCGCGACGCTCATTTCACCACGCCGCTGCGATGGTTCGCACGCGACGCCGGCGCCGCGGCGAACGCGCGCAATGTGGCCACGACCGTCTCGACTCCCGCCCCCGCGGGCCTTCCGCCGGGTTATTCCACGCCCGTGCCCGAAACCACGCTCGTCATCGACCGCCCCGGCGGCCTCGGCGCCTGGAACGAATTTGGCGCCGTGTCCGAAGCCGCCCGCGATGCGCTCCGCGTCGCCGCGGGCGTGCGCGTGCCGGCGGCCACGTTTGTCGTCGTCTGCCTGGCCGTGTACCTCATCGTGCTCGTGCCGCTCAACTGGTTGGTGTTCCAGGCCCTCGGCCGCGTCGAGTGGGCGTGGATCGCGGCGCCCGTAATCGCCCTGGTCGGCACGATCGCGGTCGTGCGGCAGGCGCAGCTCGACATCGGCTTCGTCCGCTCGCAAACCGAGATTGCGCTGCTGGAGCTGCAAGGCGACCTGCCGCGCGGGAATCTTAACCGGTTCGTCGCCCTCTACTCATCCCTGTCGACCACCTACGACGCAGAGTTCGACGACGACACGGCCGTCGCCACGCCATTTCCCGCCGACCATGCGGGCCAACTCGGC
>JANOIK010000058.1:0-14251 GCA_031407585.1 Planctomycetota bacterium
GCGCAGCCGGTCGCGCGTGGCTTGAATCGTGCTTGCCGTAACCGCGGGCATCGGCGAACTCTCCGTTTGAGGTATGATGCACGATAACCGGCGTGGGTGCCATGCCCACGGCCCGGCGTGGGCATGTCGAAGTGTGCTTCGCATGGCCACTCAAAGCGGTGTCCATGGCACCCTTGCTGACAGTGGATCCCACCCGCCATGTTCACGCGACTTTTCTCGATCTTCGTAACGGCTCTCGCCTGGCACTCCTCCGCCGCGGCTCAAGCGCCGGAGCCCGACTACGCCGCCCAGCGCACCGCCATGGTCGCCAGCGAGATCGAAGCCGCGGGCGTCACCAACCCGCGCGTCCTCGATTCAATGCATTCCACGCCGCGGCACGAGTTCATGCCGGCGAACATTCGCCAGTACGCGTACGTCGATGCGGCCCTGCCAATCGGCGACCGGCAGACCATCTCGCCGCCGTTCATCGTCGCGTACATGACGCAGGCGCTCGACCCGCAGCCGACCGACCGCGTGCTGGAAATTGGCACGGGCAGCGGCTACCAAGCGGCCGTGCTCAGCCCGCTGGTGGCGGAAGTCTACACGATCGAGATCGTCGAACGGCTCGGTCGGCGGGCCGAGCAAGCGCTCCGCCGGCTCAAGTACGAGAACGTGCACGCCCGCGTCGGCGACGGCTTCTTAGGTTGGCCCGAGCATGCGCCGTTCAACAAGATCATCGTCACGTGCTCGCCCGAGAGCATCCCGCAGCCGTTGGTCGACCAGCTTGCCGAGGGCGGGCAGATGATCATTCCGGTGGGCGAGCGCTACCAGCAGACGCTGCTCCGCGTGACCAAGCGCAACGGCGAGCTGGTCCGCGAGCCGCTCGAGGCAACGCTGTTCGTGCCGATGACCGGCGCTGCCGAGGACGCCCGCGCGGTGAAGCCGGACCCACTCAATCCGCGCGTGTTCAACGGCGACTTCGAGAAGCTCGTCGGTGAGACGACGCAACCGGCCGGATGGCACTACCTGCGGCAAGCTCAGGTGATCATGGCTCATACCGACCACGACGCCGCGAGCCTCAGCTTCACCAACACACAAGCCGGCCGCAGCAGCCAGGGCTTGCAGGGGTTCGCGGTTGATGGCCGGAAGGTGAGCCGGCTGAAACTGTCGTGCGAAGTGCGGGGCACGGACCTCGCGGCGGATCCCACGACCGACGCGGCCGCGGCGATCTTTGTGACGTTCTTCGACGACCGCCGCGCGGCCATCGGCGACGGCCGCCTGGGCCCCTGGACCGGCAGCTTCGAGTGGCGGCCAGATTCAACCGAGATTGCGGTCCCCTTGGCTGCGCGCGAGGCGATCATCGCCATCGGCCTGCACGGCGGGACGGGAACGCTCGACCTCGACGATGTCGCGCTGTCGGTCGTCCCGGCCGCTGCCCCGAAGGCCGTCACCCCAAGGTCTGCCCCAGAGGTCCGGTAGGTAGACTTGCGGCCGGACCCCTCGCCGAGCCTCGGGGTGACAGGGTTCTTCTACCCTCGCCGCCGTACGGTCGCCCCAGCCCCGTTATCGCGGTCTGCGCCATCCACTTAACCGTTAAAAACCCGTAATTCTCCGTAGATTACTTGAATTACAACCTAGGCTTGGTATCCTGGCGGGGAGTTGCGCGTCACGGTTAGCGTGCAGTCGCCAGGATCGTCGTGGATGACGGTCACGAGATTTGTCAGGTCCTCAGGGGGAATTTGAACATGAGAATGCTTCGCCACAACAGACTTTTCCAGGCGGCTGTCGCGGCAGGGATTGTCGCACTCGGCGCGTCCGACGCTCTGGCGTGGGGACATCACAAGGGATCCTATGGCTCGTCTAGCAGCGCAAGCTACGGCGGCTACTCGTCGTCCGGCAGCTCAGGCAGCTACGGCAGCTACGGCTCGTCGAGCAGCTCCAGCTACGGAAGCTACTACGCTTCGTCCAGCTCGAGCTCCGGCAGCTACGGCTCGTCGTCGGGCGGACGCCCGGGCATGTTCGCTCGGTGGCATGCTCGCAAGGCCGCTAAGCACAGCTCCGGCAGCAGCGCTTCCTACGGCACGTACGCTTACTCGTCGTCGGGCAGCAGCTCCAGCTACGGTTCCTACAGCGGCAGCTCGGGCAGCAGCGCTTCCTACGGTGGGTACGCCGCTCCGTCGGGCTACTATGACAACGGCATCCCCGTCGAAGGCGACTCCTACGTCCCGGCCGACGGCGGAGTTCCGACCGAGCCGCAGCCGGCTGCTCCGCTCGACACGCCCGCCTCGATCCGCGTGAACGTGCCGGCCGACGCGCTGGTGTTCGTCAACGATCGTCCGACCACCAGCACCGGCGCCGAGCGTAGCTTCGTGTCGCGCGGCTTGGCCAACGGTCGCACGTATGCTTACCAGTTGCGGGTTGAGTATTCGATCGACGGCAAGCAGGTCGTCGAGAACAAGACGGTTCGCTTGCACGCGGGCGAGTCGATCGACCTGTCGTTCGGTGCGGGCGAGCAGGTGGCCAGCGAAGGCGCCGCGTCGACCGACCTGACGCTGCACGTGCCGGCGGGAGCCAAGGTGACCTTGGCTGGCGCTGTCACCCGGCAGACCGGCGAAACCCGGACCTACGCCACCAGCTCGCTGGCCCCCGGACAGGAGTGGAACGGCTACGTGGTCCGCGTCGAGCTGGAGCAGAACGGCCAGACGCTGGTCGAGGAGAAGACCCTGAGCCTCGCCGGCGGCCAGGCTTACGACCTGTCGTTCGACTTTGCTGGCAGCGAAGCCCAGGTGGCGTCGCTGAACTAGCTGAACTTAGCGCGATTTAATCGCTCTTGACGCAGTTTTCGCCCGCATCGGCCTTGCCCGATGCGGGCGTTTTTCGTTTGCTACGGGGCCTATTCCCGCGTGGCACGCCCAAGTCCGCGCGGGGCGTGGTCGGCGACACCGGACCACGCCCTGCGGCGGACCTTGCGACGTGCCACCTCACGGCCCGCTCGCGGGGCAAGCCCCGCGGCTAAATGGTTATGAGCAAACCTCTTCCTCCACGCCCCGATCAGATGCCCACGGGGCAAAAGCCTGCGCCGACGCCGAAACCGGAAAAGCCCAAGGCGCCGCGCAAGCCTTCGCCCTGGCCGTGGGGCGTGTGGCGGCGCACGTTTCTCAGCGGGCTCATCGTGTTCCACGTCGTCGCCGTCTTCTCGGCGCCGTGGTACATCCAGATGCAAGACATCATCGAGCCCGCGCTCCCGCCGGGCCGCGCTCCGCGCGACGCCGCGGGCCGCGTGATCCCGCCGGAGCAGCTCGACCCCGAAAAATTCCCACCTGTGCGGCCGGTGCTCGCCGAGGCGCTGTCCAGCGCCCGGGCGCGCTTCCCCGTGATCTGGCACTACGCGAACCTGCTCTACATCAACAACGGCTACGACTTCTTCTCGCCCGACCCCGTGTTCAGCCACCTCATTCGCTACGAGGTGTTCGACGCGGCCGGGCAGACGATCGTCAAAGGCGAGTTCCCCAACACGCGCGAGCAGTGGCCGCGGCTGCTGTATCACCGCTACATGATGCTGGTCGACCAGTCGTCGGCGCCGGCCAACGCGGACAGCGGCTGGCCGCTGAAAATCGCCGACCGGCTGCTCGCCAAGTACAACGGCCAAACCGTGCGAATGATCCAGGTGCGGCACCACTTGCTCACACCAGAGGAAGTGCTCGCCGGCCGGCGGCTCAATGAGGATTCGACGTACGAAATCCTCGGCCAGCTCGACCACCGTCGCGCCGACCCTCCGCCCGCGGCGCCCGCCGAGGGCAGCGTGGCCATTCCGGGGGGGGCACGATGAAAGGCATCTTCACCGGCATCACCGGGTACGTCGCGGACGTGTGGCAAGCGTGGAACCGGTTCTGGTTCACGCCCGCCGACCCCGCGACCCTGTCGCTCATCCGCCTGCTCGCGGGCGGGATGCTCTTTTACACGCACCTCATTTGGTCGTTCGATCTCGCAGGGTTCATCGGCCCCGACGGCTACACGCCGGTCAAGTTCCTGCGCGAGCAGCTCACCGCGGCGCCCCCCAAGGGCGAGTTCGCCGCGAACTGGTCGCAGTGGAGCATCTTCTTTTGGATCGACTCGATGTGGCTCGTGTGGACCGTGCACATCCTGGCGCTGGTCGTGTTTTTCTGCCTGTTCGTGGGGCTGTTTTCGCGCACCGCGGCCGTGCTTGGCTACCTGTTCGCCGTTTCGTATGTGTACCGGGTGACGCCGGGCGCCTTCTTCGGGCTCGACAAGACGAACTGCATGATCGCGATGTACCTGCTGCTGGGCCCCTGCGGCGCGCGGTACTCGCTCGACCGACTCTGGCGCCTCCACAAAGGCACGGCCACGAACCCCGAGCCGTCGGCCTCCGCGAATCTCGCGATCCGACTGCTGCAGGTCCACCTGTGCATCGTGTATCTCTTCTCGGGCCTCGGGAAGATCGAGGGCACGACCTGGCAGATGGGCACGGCCGTGTGGTGGTCGGCCGCCAGCTACGAGTACCAGGCCCTCGACCTCACGTGGCTCGCCGGCTGGCCGATGCTCACGGCGCTGCTCACGCACGCGACCGTGTTCTGGGAAATGTTCTACTGCTGCCTCGTGTGGAACCGTTACGCGCGGCCGCTCACTCTGTGGATGGCGGTCGCGGTGCACGGCGGCATCGCCCTGTTCCTGGGCATGATCACGTTCGGCCTGGCAATGATCTTCGCGAACCTCTCGTTCCTGAAGCCCGAGACGGTGCGCCGCTGGGTCGACCCCATCGCGAGCCGCCTGTCGCTGGCGTTCGTCGGCCGCAAGGTGGGGTGAAGCCATCGGCGCCGCGCCGGCCGTTCATCGCCGCCACTGCACGCCCATGCCTGTCGTGTACTGCAAGACGTCGGAGCCCGGCGTGCTCGTCATGGCGGAATCGAACCACGGATTGAGCATTCCAAGCGTGGCGAGTTTCACATCGCCCAGGCTTAAGAAGTCGACGCCGGCGAAGACGACCGTCGACGCGGATGCGAGATACGTCAACCGCAGGTTGAGCTCAAACACGGGCGCGAGTTGATCGTCCGTCGCCAGCGCTGCAATCGTGGTCTGCTGGGCAAACAGAAGCGAATTGACGCCGCCCGGATTAAGCTCTTCTCCGATCTTGCCAGTTTTGCGCTGCTGCGCATGATTCCAAGCAAGCGCCGCCGATCCACCGGCTTCGGCGTTCCAACGTCCTCGCCGAACGCCCCAGCGAATTTGGGCGAGCGGACCTCCCGACCGGTTGACCGCGGCGCCATCGATCACAATCGGCCCAGTAAGATCTCCTGCCCCAGTCAGCGTGAACCAATCGTCGATGGCGACAAACCGGGCTCCGTAGGCGATGTCTACCGTGTGCTGGGTCGCGTCGCTGGCTGACGTGGTTCCGAACGTGAGCACGTGCATCAACTCCACGTCGCTCGACCGAACGAGCGTTCGGCCCGTGGCCCCCCGGGCGAGTTGCCTGTCGGCGAAGCCGTAACCCTGGTCGTCCCGAAGCTGTGACAACAGTTCGCCGTTTAAGACGTTCGGCGACGGCAAAGCTTTCGAATCGAGCAGGCTATCGCGATCTGCCAGGCGATCGATGTTGATGACCGGACCGATGAACTCGTCTCGGTCGAGAATCCCATTGCTATTGAGGTCCCCGAGACGACAAAGACTTTCTTGGGGCAGGTTATCGACGCGGCCTGCGAGGGTCGACCCTCGAAACTCGAGACCTTGGGCGGCGGTCGTTGACGCCGTGCAGACCGCCAACAGCACGCCCGCGACCCTCCAAAACCGGTTCGCCATCGCTCGCAGAAGAAAGACGGGAATCTCCATACCGCCGTCGATGATGAACGATGGGGCAAAAGCCGCGAGATGCTAGCGGGGACGTTCTCGCGTCGCAAGACCGATCTCACAGTCGGCAGCTCGAATTAAACCGACGGCGGGGGACGGTTCTTCGCCCCTTCGTCGCGTAAGACCCGCCGGCAATCTCATCTCATGACTGCGGCGTCATCACATCGACGACGCAGCCGCGGGCCCGATTCGCTGGCGGCCTCGCGATTCTCGCCGACGCCCAATGCGGAACGCCTTTACCGCATGAGAGTTGCGCGCTCCGCACGGCCTTCTCCGCACGCGCCGCCAAACTGATTGGCGCCGCCCTTGCATTAGTCCTCTTCCAACACGCCAAGGCAGCTTCAGCCTGCAAGCCGCCGGCGAGTTTTAAGGATTAAAACCATGACCCGCCATGCCGCACTTTCCGCCATTTCCTTCACGATCACCCTCGCGGCCGTCCACGCCGCTTCGGCTCAGGTGGTCGCTTACCATCACCGTAGTACGGTATGGGGCGACCACCTGGCTGGGGCGAGCGAACTGGTCCGAGCCCAAGGCTCGTTCCTCCGCGACGAGGCCGACGCCGCCGAAACCTGGGTTCGCACCGAAGCCGCCCGCGACGCGCTGCTCTACCAACGAGCCGAGTACCGGTTCCAGGAGAAAATGATGACCATGGAATACCAGCGAGAGAAGGCGGCCACGTTCCGGGAGCGGGCCGCGGCCGACGAATCGGGCGAGCAACTCGCGGCCCAGCGCCTGCTGCAGTCGGCCCAGCGCGGCGGAGTGGCGTGGCCCGCGGCCCTGACGCGGCCGGAGTACGCTTCGTCGCTGGCGTTGATCAACTCGATCCTGCGGAGCTGGACGCCCGAAATCCCCAGCGGCGATGTGTATCGCCGGGCCCTGGCGACCGAGGCGGCCGTGCTTCGCAGCCGCATCGCCGACAATGCGAAGATCAGCTACACGGCCCGCGTCGAAGCGGTGCAGAAGCTTGCCCTGGTGCAGCGGCTGGCCGACGAGGCTGGCCTGGAAATGAGCACGACGGTCACCGCCCAGGTGGCCATGCGATAACACCCCGCGAAACAACCTTTGAATTCGCTCCCGTGGGAAGTGGCGAAGCGGCCCCTCGACGCAAGTCGTCGGGCCGCTTTTTTTGTTGCGCCGCTGTCGCGAACTTAAGCGCGCGTGGGTAGAGCGGACTCGGCTACGAGCGTGCCCAACCAATCGGTGATTCGCGCCTCGATTTGACTGCGAACCTCCCTAAACTTCGCCAGCCGCGTTTCCTCCGAGCCGCTCGCCGCCGCGGGATCTTCGAAGGGCCAGAACAGCCGCTCGCCCAGCCCGGGCCAAATCGTCGGGCACGCGTCGTCGGCCTCGCCGCAGACGACGATGAGATAGTGGACGGGGAGCCGCCCCAAAAACTCTTTGACGCCCTTGGACCGCAGCCCAGCGGTAGGCAGGCCAACCTCTTCGAGAACGGCGATCGTCAGCGGATTGACGCCCTGCGGGTTGGTGCCCGCGCTGTAAACGTCGAACGAGTCGCCGCCGTGTTCGCGCAGGAGGGCTTCAGCCAGTTGGCTGCGTGCGGAATTGCCTGTGCACAGAAACAAAACATTGGACTTTTCCATAGCACGAAACCGTACCAGAGTGGTGTGAAGAGGTCGTGAAGGATGGTGCGCCGCAGCGCCTAAGGACTGGCAATTTAGGGCTTGAAAATAGGCCAAAACAGCGAGAATCGGAACCTTCGCTAGGGAATCGGTGTTAATTGGGGGCGGTCGGGATACACTAAACCGACTTATTCTTGCCCCACTTTGAGTAGCAACAGAGGTTTCGTCTCATGAAGTGCAACACGTTGCGTTTGACTCTTTTGGCCTTGGGCCTGGTTTCGATCAGCGCCTGGGCCCAGCCGGCCTTGGCCGTGCCGACGACCTACTTCGATCGCGATGACAACACGTCGCTGATGACGTCGTTTCCGAATTCGCTGGCGAAGTTTACTCAATTTACCTCTTCGCTCGCTTCGTTCGGCCTGGAGACGGCTGACACGCTCGCCGGTCCCAATCCCGGGCTCACCTTCGGCGCTACGGGAATCACGGCCACGTCGTTTGGCGTGCTTCCGGTCCCCGCCTTTACGTACCAGATCGGCGCCCAAGCCCTCGTGGAACTCGAAACTGTCAGCCCTCCCAACACACCCGCGATGGCGACGACCTTCAACTTCAATCAACACATTACGGCCTTCGGACTCTACGTAATTCAAGGCGGCGACAACTTGAACAACAACCCGACCACGTTTCGCTTGCGAGACACCGTCGACAACAGCTTTGTCGACGTTCCGGTCCAAGTCGGCCCGGGCTGGGGCGAAAACAACGTTTTCTTTTTGGGCATCAAGGACACCGATTCGTTCAACGAGGTGTCCATCATCGAAACGGGCGACGTGCAAGACGGAATGCTCTACGACAACCTTGTCGCGGGCAACGTTCCCGAGCCTGGGTCGTCGCTGCTCATGACGCTCGGCGCCTGCGCGTTGCGGTTTGCACGTCGGCGCCGCGCTTAGCCAATCAGGATCACTACAAGCCTTCGAACCGGGGGCTAGCGAGTCGGCTGACGTCATCAGTCGCGGCGCTGGCTTCCGGTTGTTCTTTGGTTCAGTCGTACGAATCTCGATCCCGACGAGCGGGGCGTCGACCTGCGTGGGCAAGGCGGTATCATGGAGAGTCGGCCACGATCTCGTGAGCGAGCGACGGAGCGTTGGAGAGAGGCGGAATACCATGAAGATTGCCGCGTTAAGGACGAGAGTGCGACTTTGCGTTGCATGTCTCGCAATGCTGGTCCTCGGCTTCCGCCAGCCAACGCGCGCCGCCGACATCCTCATCGCCGACCGACTCAACTCCAATGTCTACCGATACAGCGAAACGGGGACGTTGCTCAACGCTGTGCTGCCCGCGCCCGGCCCCGGGGACCAGCTCCAGCTCAGCCAAGCCGTTGGCTTGGCGCTCTCGCCCGACCTTGAGCACCTTTACGTATCCAGCTATCTGAACAGGCGCGTGCTGCGGTACGACTACGACTACGCGACCGGCACGGCGAGCGCCGGCATCATCTTTGCCGACGCCGCCGACGGGCTGATGTCGCCCAACGCGATCCTGTTCAGCGAGGATGGCAGCACGATCTATGTTTCCAATCTCGGGCAGACCGGCCTCTCGCGGTTTCACCTGGACGGATCGTCGGCCGGCGCCCCGCTGTTCTTCGCGGCGCCTGACCAGACGTCGCATTCGCTGCACTCCGGCTTGGCTTGGGCGCCCGACGGGGACTTGCTGGTCAATTCGTGGCGAAGCTTTCCGACGGGCACGCATGGCGCCGTGGGTCGCTTCAGCAGCGGCGATCCGGCGATCGAGATGTTCGTCGAGCCCGACACGTCGATCAATGGCGCGTCGGGAATCATGGTCCACGACGGTTTCGTGTACGTGACCGGCATGTTCTCCAATTCGGTCAGACGCTTTGACCTGGACACGGGAGCGATCGATCCCTCCTTTGCCATCGACGGGCCCTCATATCCCCAGGGACTTTTGGCATCGCCAGACGGAAACGGGTTTCTGCTCGGCGTGTTGAACGTCGGCACAGTCGAGCACTACGACTTTAACGGTGTTCTCGTAGGCGACGGCATCTTTGCGGAGCCCGGCGGCGGCGGATTCGCTGAAGCAACGGCGTTCATCGCCGTGCCCGACCTGCCCGGCGACTTCAACCGCGACGGCGTGGTCGACGCCGATGATCTCAGCGATCCCGTCGACGGCTGGCGAGACCGATTCGGCGACGACCTGGACGGCGACGACCTGTTGGTCTGGCAGCGGAATCTGCATCAACCCACGCCGAGCGTGCCCGCCGTCCAACCGGCGGCCGCGACGGTTCCCGAACCCGCAGCCGCCGCTCTCGCGCTGCTGGCCGTCCTCGTCTGCGGAGGGCAAGGACGTGCCTGCGCGTCGCGCCTTTACGCTCGTTGAGCTGTTGGTGGTCGTGGCCATCATCGGCGTGCTGGTGGCGCTGCTGCTACCGGCCGTGCAGTCGGCTCGCGAAAGCGCTCGCCGCAGCCAATGCCTTAACAATCTCAAACAGGTTGGCCTCGCGTTGCAGAATCATGAGTCGGCGCTCAAGCATCTTCCCTCCGGCGCTGTCTCCAAAAAGTACGCGCCCGTTCCCACGCACCCGCACAGTTTTTACCGCTGGTCGGCGCTCGCCCAAATCTTGCCCTATCTCGAGAATCAGGCGCTGCACGATGCGCTCGACCTTTCGCTGCCGCTCTACATGCCCAGCGCTGGCTACCCCGTCGCCGCTCGCAATAAGGCCGGCGTCGCGACCATTGTGCCGACGTTTCTTTGCCCCAGCGACCTCGCAGAGCGCGTGGGCGAGCGTTTCGGGCCGACGAACTACGCCGTGAGCGGCGGTTCCGGCGCCGGCGGGGGCACGCCCTTCACGACCGACGGCCCGTTCTACGTGAACTCCGAGACGACGTTCCAGGATGTCACCGACGGCGCCTCGAACACCATCGCCGCGGCCGAGTGCCTGCTGGGCGTCGATACGCCCCGCGATGCCAACGGGGCGTTCAATTCGTACAGCCCCGAGCGCAGCTACAAGTTCGTCCTGTCATTCTTCGGCCCGCCCGACCTTACGGACGCTGCATGCGAGGGCACGATGCAGTTCAACTCGACCGCTGGCTCGAGCAATGAACCCCGCGGCTTCGCTTGGTGCAGCGGCGAATATCGGTGCGCGACGTACAATCACTACTACGCGCCGAACGCGAAGGAGTACGACTGCATCGCGTCGGTCACCAGCGATCCCTCACCCCCGCCCGCGCTGCCTGTCCTGTACTCCGCGTACGGCTGGCGCACCGCGCGCAGCAATCACAACGGCGGAGTCAACGCCGCGATGATGGACGGGTCGGTCACCTTCATCGCGGATTCTATCGACCTCAATCCGTGGCAGGCGCTCGCGACCCGAGCCGGCGAAGAGTCGACAAGCAACTAGCAAGGGGTGCCATGCCCACGGCCCGGTGTGGGCATGCTAGCGCCGTGGAAAAACATGGCCACTCAGGGCAGTGGCCATGGCACCCTGAGCGTCGTGGGCGGCGCAGTCAGGCGCACCCTCACGCCTCCGTCTCATACCCCTTCCGCGGCGTGCGTGCCACGAACGTTTGCGCCTCCTCATCCCCCACCATCTTCTCCGCCGCCGGATCCCACGCGATTTCCCGATCAAGCCGCAGCGCAATGTTCGCCAGATGGCATGTCGTCATCGCGCGGTGGTGCGAGAACACGTCGGAAACCGGCTCTTCGCCGCTCTTGATGCAATCGATGAAGTTCGCCATGTGAGCCGTCGGTTGCTTGCCCTTGTAGACCGCGACGAGCGCGTCCTCGGGCAGCGGGTTGTCCCGCAAATCCTCGAACGGCCGGCCTTTGATGCGCTCGCGGCTCACGTGGATCCGGCCCTTGTCGCCTTCGAACAAAATGCCGTTGCCGTCCGCCGAGTCGCTGGCGATCAGCATCTCGAACTCGGGGAACGTGGCGAGCACCTCGAAGGCTTCCGCGGTGTTGTACCGATTATCTTGCGTCGGCCATCCGTTCTCGAACGGCACGGGCATCTCACGCCGCATCACTTTGAGCTTTGACGGGCCCGTGGCGTCCAGGCCCATCGCCCAGGTCGCGATGTCAACGTGGTGGGCGCCCCAGTCGGTCATCTTGCCGCCGGAGTACTCGTACCACCAACGGAACTCGTAGTGCGTGCGCGAGCACGGGTACCGGCCGGGGTTCGATCCTGGGAGCACGCGGTACTCCACCATCGGCGCGGGGCCGAGCCAGCGGTCCCAGTTCAGTTCCTTCGGCGCCTCGGCCACGGGAATTTCCGGCGAGGTGGGCGCCGTGCCGATGGTGCACGTAACCTTGCTGACCTTGCCCAACCGACCAGCGCGAACGATGGCGATCGCGGTGAGAAAGTTGTGATCGAATTCGCTCCGCTGCTGCGTGCCCACTTGGAAGGTCTTGCCGTGCTTCTTGACCGCCGCGCAGATCTTCTGGCCTTCCTCGATGGTGAGCGTCAGCGGCTTCTCGCAGTACACGTGCTTGCCGGCCACGAGCGCCTCGATGGCGATCTTCACGTGCCAGTGGTCGGGGGTGACGATCGTAACCAGGTCGATGTCGTCTCGCTCCAGCACGCGCCGATAGTCGTCATAGGCGTCTACCGCGCGCGCGTCGCCTTCCTTGCGGGCTTGTTTGACGGTTTGCTGCGCTTCGCTCACGTGGTTGGCATCGACGTCGCAGACCGCGGCAACGTCGGCGTACTCCATGACCTGGGGCATGATGGCGCGATTGCGATCGCCTGTGCCGATCGACCCGACGATGAGCCGATCGCTGGCGGCCTGAGCGCGGGCGCGGCTTGCCGTGAAAAAGTAGGGCGTCGCGAGTGCCCCGCCGAGCAGCCCCGCCGAGCGCCCCAGAAATTGCCGCCGCGACGCCCTATCGAAATTGCTCGCCCGTTGAGTCATGGAAGAGTGTCCTTCGTGAAAAGAAAAGGCTTGAATCCGCCGCTCATTTTCTCACGCGAGCCCATGCCCGCAAGCCGCTCCCGCGCATTATTGTTCTCCAACCGCGCAAGCCGGCCTCGCATGCCGCTTTTTGCTACAATTGTGCTCCGCGCATTACGCGAGTCCGTCCTGATGCATCACATCGCACCGCTGCTGATTTACCTCTCGGTCAGCCTCGTCGTGGCGCTGATCCTGGGGCTAATCACCGAGCGGTTGCGCGAATTCGGCATCCACCGCCCAGGAGCGGCGACCGTCTGACGCGACGCCGCGGCCCCCGAATCTCGGCAAAATCGCGCCGCCGAGATCGCCCAGAATCTGCTACACTTGTTCGCCCGCCTGCGTGAAGCGCCTGCCGCCCCGCCGCACTCCCGCCCCGTCCCCTCGCGAAGATCCAATTCCTCGTGGACGAACACGCCCTCACACGCCTCGTCGCCGACCTGGTGATCATCCTCGCCGCGGGATTAGTCGCGGGGGTGATCTGCCGCCGCATGGGCGTCTCGCTCATGATCGGCTACATGCTCGCCGGCACGCTCATCGGCGCCGGCGGATTGCACGTCGTGCGCACCGAGTCGATCTTCCTAGAAGGCGTCGCCCGCATCGGCGCCTTGCTGCTGCTGTTCGCCATCGGCATCGAGTTCTCGCTCCACGAGCTGTTCCAGCTCGGCCGGCAGTTCGTCATCGGCGGCACGGCCCAGATGCTGCTCGCGGCCATCCCCGTCGCGATCATCGCGGCGCTGTTCGGCATGCCGTGGCAGGGGGCGCTGCTCATCGCCTTCGCCGCGGCGCTCAGCTCCACGGTGCTGGTGTTCAAAGGCATCGCCGAGCTCGGCCAACTCGCGAGCCCCGCGGGCCGCCGCGCGATCGCCATCCTGCTGTTTCAAGACGTGGCCCTCGTGCCGCTGATCCTGCTGGCCCCGATGCTCAGCGGCAAAGGCCCGGCGCCCACCGCCGGCGACTTCGGGATGCTCGCCCTTAGCAGCGCCACGTTCATCGCCGCGGTGCTCGCAGTGCGCTGGGTCGCCGGCCGCTGGGCCATCAGCGTGCTCGCGGAGCTGAAGAGCACCGAGCTCATCTGCCTGTTCGCGCTGGTCATGCTTGCCGCCGCGTGTCTCACCGCCGTGAAGCTCGGCCTGCCCGCCGCCATCGGCGCCCTCGCCGCCGGCGTCGCGTTCAGCGGCAGCCGGCTGAGCATGCAGATCGACTCGATCCTGCTGCCGTTTCGCGAATCCTTCGCCGCGGTGTTCTTCGTCACGCTCGGCGCCCTCATGCGGCCGCACGTCTTCCTCGACGACCCGCTGCTCATGCTGCTGGGCTTCCTCGGCATGATCGCCGTGAAGGCCGCGGCCGGCGCCGTCGCACTGCGACTCGTCGGACTCAGTTGGCCCAGCGCCGCCGGCATGGGCCTCGGCCTCGCCCAGCTCGGCGAGTTTTCGTTCCTGCTGCTGCTGGAAGGCTACCGCGGCGGCGTCATCAGCGAGACCGACTACAACCGCACGCTTATGATCGCGCTCGGCTCGCTGCTCGCCACGCCGCTGCTTTTGCGATTCGGCAACCGCTGGGTAAGCGGCCAGGAGGCCGAGACATTCATCGAGCTCCCCGAGAGCGGCGACGAGACCAAGCGCGTGCTAGTGATCGGCGCCGGCCCCATTGGCCGCGACGTCGCCGCGTTCTTGGAAACCAGCGGCTGGCGCGTCACGGTCATGGACCTCAGCCCCGTGAACCTGCACAACTTCGCCCAACAGGGCTTCCGCACCGTCGTCGGCGACGCCCGCGAGCAAGAGCCCCTGCGCCGCGCCCGCATCGACTCCACGCAGCTCGCGATCGTCTGCGTCCCGAACGACATGATCGCGTTCGACGTGACCGGCGCAATCCGCG
>JANOIK010000124.1:0-6005 GCA_031407585.1 Planctomycetota bacterium
TCCGCGCGGCCGCCGAACGGACCGTCGAAGGGCTTGAGCGGCGACTGGGCCAGCTTCTGGAACGCTTCGACTCCAACGAGTGCCGAAACTACTTTCGACATTGTGGATATTCGGCACACTAACTAGAAAAACGCTCTAGCCACGCACCAATGCGTGAAATCGCTTGGTGAGATCGCGGGTGATCGGCCCGGGTTTGCCGTCGCCGATCACGCGGTCGTCGACCCGCACCACGGGAATGACCTCCGCGGCCGTGCCGGTGAGGAAGCACTCATCGGCGACGTAAACGTCGTGCTTGGTGAGCGCCGGCTCGGTGACGGTGATGCCCGCCTCACGAGCCAAGTCGATCACCGCGTTCCGCGTGACACCCTCGAGAATCCCCGCGTCGAGCGGCGGCGTCATGAGGCGCCCGCGCTTCACGAAAAAGATGTTATCGCCAGTGCACTCGGCGATCTCACCCTTGTGGTTGAGCATGAGCGCCTCGACGCACCCCGCCTTGAGCCCTTCGATCTTGGCCAGGATGTTGTTGAGGTAGTTGAGCGACTTGATGCGCGGGCTGAGCGCCGCGGGGTGATTGCGAATGACGCTCGAGGTGATCAGCTCGAGGCCGTTTTCGTAGAACTCGTGAGGATACAGCGCAATCGCGTCGGCGATGACGATGACCTGCGGGTTGCTACAGCGATTGGGGTCGAGTCCCAACGTGCCCGAGCCGCGGGTGACCACCGCTCGGATGTAACCGTCGGTGATGCCATTCGCCGCGACCGTGTCGTTGATCGCCGCCGCCATCGCGTCCTGCGTCATCGGGATCTCGAGCCGGATCGCGCGGGCCGACTCGAAGAGCCGCTCGATGTGCTCGGCCAGGCGGAACACCTTGCCGTTGTAACTGCGAAGGCCTTCGAAGACGCCGTCGCCGTAGAGCAGGCCGTGATCGAAGACGCTGACGACGGCCTCTTCCTTCGGGACGAGGCGGCCGCTGATATAGACTTGGCGAGACATGCGTTGTGGCGGCGCCTTCGCGCCGGATTGCGGTTTCGACACGATCGTGGGATCGGCAGGACTCACGGGTTTGGACCTCCAACGCGGAGATTTGGGAGACATCGGCGACGACACAAAGGACCGTCCAACGATCGCGAGGTTCGCCCTCGAATCGCGCCGCTCCCGTCAATTCTACGCCGCCTTTTGCAGCCGGCCTTCGACGAGGTGAACCGTCCGGTCGGCCTGCCCCGCAATCCAGGGATCGTGCGTCACCATGACTATAGTGAGCTTCTCGCGCCGATTCAACTCGACGAGCGTCTGCATGATCTGCTCGCCGGTGGTGCGGTCGAGGTTGCCCGTGGGCTCGTCGGCCAGCAGGACCTTCGGGCGGGAAAGCAGGGCGCGGCCGATGGCGGCGCGCTGCATCTCGCCGCCCGACATCTCGCGCGGCTTGTGCTTGGCCCGGTGCGAGATGCCGAGGGTGTCCATCAACTCGTACGCCCGTCGGCGGTGGGCGCCGCGTCGCAGCCAGTAGCTGAGCGTGCTCTCGGCGATGAGCGCGGGCGCCAGAATGTTCTCGAGCGCCGTGAGCTCCGGCAGCAGGTGGTAGAACTGGAAGATCATCCCAAAGTGTCGGTTCCGCAACAGGTCGCAGGCCCGCGCGGGCAGGTTGTCGATGCGGTTGCCCTCGAACTCGACGGTCCCGGCGTCGGGGCGATCGAGCGTGCCCAGCAGATGCAGCAGCGTGCTCTTGCCGCAGCCGCTGGAGCCAACGATTGCGACGAACTCGCCTTCGCGAACTTCGAGGTCGATTCCCTGCAGAACGGGAATGCCAAGCGAACCTTTGCGGTAGCTCTTGAAGATCCCTCGGCAACCGATCTGCACTTTCCCATGCGCGGGCGGTGCGACGCGCTGAGGCAGCGGCGCGGGAGCAGGCGCCGGCGGCGCGGCGGCGGAGCGCTCGGCACGGTGCTGGAGTTCGCCGAGCGTGCGCCGGCTCTCCGCGAGCGGCGTCTGGAGCGAAATGCCGTGCGCAGCGTCAACGACGCGCCGCGGCGAAATCCATGGCGTGGCGACTGGAGAGTTTTCAGGGCGTTGAGACATGTCACGACCTCTGATTGCGGGACAATGGGTTGGCGTCTACTCGAAACGCAACGCGCGAACAGGATGAAGCGACGCGGCCCGGCGCGCGGGCAAGATGCTGGCGAGAATTGAAATGAAAATCGCGCCCGTGGTAATCCAGGCGACTGTCCACGGGTTCACGACGGCCGGGATCTCCTCGAAGAAGTACACCGAGGCGTCGAAGACGGGCGTTCCCAAGATCCAGTCGAGGACCTCCGCGATCTTGTTAATGTTCCGCGCGAAAGCGATGCCCAGAATCGTTCCGACGCCAGCGCCGACGAATCCAAGGCTCAGCCCATAGGCCAGGAAAATGCCCATGACTCCGGAGCTTGAGGCGCCGAGGGACTTCAAGATGCCGATGTCGCGCGTCTTCTCGGTGACGATCATGTAAAAGATTGCGAGAATGCCGAAGCCCGCGACGGCCACGATCATGAGCAGCAGGACATTGAGAATCGCGGTCTCGATCCGAATGGCGTTGACCAGCTCTCCTTGACTGTCTTTCCAGCTGGTGACGACGAACTGGTCCGATCTAAAGATCATTTGCAGTCGTTCCCGAACTGCGTCGACGTCCACGCCCTCCTTGAGCTTGATCTGAATATGCGTGAAATGCCCGGCTCCGGTCGTGCGGTCGACCATGTTGCGACTCTTCTGCAGATGCTCCAAGGGAACGAACGCCATCGATGGCCCAGCGGGCGGAAAGGCGTCGGCGTGTAGGTCAATGATCGTGTAGAAATCACTGAGCACCTCCGGGGGCAGCGTCGTCGTTGGCATCACGACGCGCACGTCATCTCCCGGACGATTGAGCAGCCGAGTGACTTTACTTTCGTCGCGAGAGCTGCACTCGCTTAGCGCCAAAATTAAGCCGGGATGTTGTTCTTTTGCCGGGTTAAAGTCGACGCCTTCGGCTTCTTCGTTCTCCTTGTTCTTGGCGGCGAACGGATCCTTGAACTCTGACGCGTGGCCTGTAGCCGCGGCGGCCGCGGCCTGGGATTGTTTCCTAAGCGCCAGGTAGCGCTCGTACCTGTCCCGTCGATACGCCCAACCGGACTCCGCGAACTCGGGTCGCGGCTGCATGCGATCATGCTTCTTCGCTTCGTGGTCGACGACGTCGTAACCGTCTTCCCGCAATGCGAATGAAAGCTGGCGTCGATTCGCGGGATGCTGCAAATGCTCGCCAAGAGCGCTGACGGATCCGATTGTTTTCTCGTCGACGCCAACAAGCATGACAGCGGTCGCGCTCGGATTCCCGTTAATCTGCATGTAGACCTGGGCGTAAACGTAGATCATGGGCGACATGCCTTCCACGGCATCGCCCGTGGCCTGCCTGATGCGCGCCATGTGCCACTCGGCGTTCGGCGTGCCATCGATGTGGCGCGATTGCAGCGTCAGGTCGCCGAGCATCGAGTTCATCTCGGTCTCGACGGTCGAGGCCATGCCGGCCATGACGCTGTTGACGACGATCATGGTCGCCACGCCGAGCGTGACGCTCACGATGCAGATCAGCGCGATGGTGCGCGTGCGGAGATACCGCCAGCAGAGCAGAAGCTTGTACATTTTGATCCCATCCTTGGGAAAGTTTTGATCTGGCGCGGGAGGCGTCCGATGCTCCCGGAATCACTCGTTGTGTTTAACGCCTGATTGTTCTAGAGCGGCGATGTGCAGCGCCGCGCAATACACCGCGCGATCCGGCAGATCAGCATCTTGGGATTCATCCGCTTGGGAATGCTTACCGGGTAAGCCGACGTACACGCCGCCCTTAACGAGCCACGCAAACTCCGGGTGGCGCACTTCGTACGCATCCCCACTCGAAAGTACAACGCGGAACGGCTCAAATGGTCGCCGCTGCAGCAGATCACGTAGATTTTGAACCATGGGGAAATTATAGGCACGTTCTCGCCACGAAGTCTATTTTCCTACTTCTCCGGCCGCAGCAAGGGAAACAGAATCACGTCACGGATCGATTGGGCGTTGGTGAGCAACATGACCAGCCGGTCGATGCCGACGCCGAGGCCGCCCGCGGGGGGCATGCCGTGGCGCAGGGCACGGATGAAGTCGTTGTCCATTTTCGCCATCGAGTCTTCGTCGCTCAGTCCGGCAAGTTGGCTTTTGAAGAGCTGCTCCTGCAGGTCGGGGTCGTTGAGCTCGGTGTAGGCGTTGGCGATTTCCATGCCCGCGACGAACAGCTCGAAGCGCTCCGCGACGGCTGGGTCGGACGCCTTGCGCTTGGTGAGCGGGCAGATGCTCGCTGGGTAGTCCATGACGAAGATCGGACCCTCGAGGGCGCCTTCGACCTTCTCCTCGAACACGTCGTTCTTGATCACGTCCGCGTGCCGGCCCGCGGTTTCGATGCCGAGCGATCGCGCGAGCTTCGCGACGCCTGCCGCGTCGGCCGGATCGACGCCGGCATGTTCCTTAAACAAGTCGGCGTACGTGCGGCGGGCAAACGGCGGCGTGAAGTCGACCGTCCGCTCGCCGAAGGGAAGGCTGTAGACTGTAGGCTGTAGGCTGGAGGATGAAGAAACCTCTCCCTGCTCCCTGCTCCCTGCTCCCTGCCCACCTCTCATGGCCTGAATCGCCTCGCAGATGCACTCTTCGGTGAGGTCCATCATCGAGCGGTAATCGCCGAACGCCTGGTACGCCTCGAGCATCGTGAACTCGGGATTGTGCCGGGGGCTGATGCCCTCGTTGCGGTAGACGCGGCCGAGCTCGTAGACGCGCTCGATGCCGCCGACCAGCAGCCGCTTGAGGTGCAGCTCCAGGGCGATCCGCATGAACAAGTCGATGTCGAGCGCATTGTGGTGCGTGGTGAACGGCCGGGCCGCGGCGCCGCCGGCGATGGCGTGCAGCGTGGGGCCTTCGACCTCGACGAAGCCGCGATCGCCGAGCGTCTTGCGAACCGCGGCGACGATGCGCGTGCGAGCGAGGAAGCGGTCGAGCACGCCTTCGGTGTACGTGAGGTCGAGATACCGCTGCCGTTGCCGCAGTTCCGGGTCCTGCAGGCCGCTGTGCTTCTCGGGCGGAACCTCGAGTGACTTGGTGAGGAAGTGCAGCCGCTCGGCGAAGATCGAAAGCTCGCCGGTCTTGGTGCGCCGCAGAGCGCCATCGACGCCGATGATGTCGCCCAGGTCGAAGCACTGGGCGAGTTCCCAGTCGTCGCCCACCTGCGCCTTGCCGATGAAGAGCTGGAGCTGGCCGGTCATGTCGCGAATGTCGACGAACTTCAGCTTGCCCGCGTCGCGCGAGAGGACGACGCGGCCGGCGGCGCGCACGGTGGGGCCGATCAGCTCGCCGGCGCCTTGTTCCGCGAGCCACGGCCGAAACGCGGTGCGCTGCTCCTCGGTGTCGAGCGGAGGCAGCGCGATCTCGCCGCCGGCGGCTTTGCGGAACACGATCTTGTCTGCGAGCGCGCGGATGGCGCCAATCGATTGACGGTCGTCGAAGCGCCCACCCCAGGGGTCGTGCCCTAGCTCGATAATCCTGGCAAGCTTCGCCCGCCGCGCGGCTTCGAGGAACGAGCGGTCCTGCTCGGGGTCGCCGCTGGAAGGTTGCTCGGGCTGATCGGTCATGGCAGGGGCTGCGGTCGTCATGAAGTTTTCGATTGCGATGGCGTCGGCCTCGACGCGCTGCTCGTGGTGCGCGCGTATTCGCACTAACCCTAAGAGAGCAAAGATTTTAGTGGAGTTCGCAAGGGGGTCAACAGGATTATGCGAGGTCAAAAGCCGCGCGTAGTTCCGAAGCTCCGGAGGAGCGGAGTCGTGTAGCCAGGGGCGCGAGCCCCTGGAAGAGGTAGGCGTCTCAGCCTCGAAGCCCCAGCGGGGCGACACTGCATCACTCGCGAGCGATGTCGCCCCGCCGGGGCTTCCGACGATTTCTTTCCAGACGCTTACCAGGGGCTGGCGCCCCTGGCTACA
>JANOIK010000341.1:0-3353 GCA_031407585.1 Planctomycetota bacterium
CGCCGCGGCGCTGCTCATGATGAGCGACGCCCGCGCAAAAGAGCTGGGCCTCACGCCGCGCGTGAAGGTGCTGGCCACCGCGGTCGCGGGCGTCGATCCCAGCGTCATGGGCACGGGCCCGGTCCCCGCGACGCAGCTCCGCTCAAACGCGCGGGGCTCAAGCTCGCCGACATCGACCTCATCGAGCTGAATGAGGCCTTCGCCGCGCAGGCTCTCGCTTGCATCCAGATGCTTGACCTCGACGCCCGCGACCGCGGTGGCCAGCACCTTCACGCGCGGCGTGAGGCCCAGCTCTTTTGCGCGGGCGTCGCTCATCATGAGCAGCGCCGCGGCGCCGTCGTTCAGCGGCGAGCTGTTGCCCGCGGTCACGGTGCCGATCTTGGGCATGAACGCCGGGTCGAGCGCCGCGAGGGCTTCGAGCGTCGAATCGCGGCGGATGCACTGGTCCTCGCGAATGAGAGCGCGGGCGCCCGCTTCGTCGCGGCCCCACACGGGCACGATCTCGCCGACAAACTCGCCGGCGGCGGTCGCGGCGGCCGCCTTCTTGTGGCTGGCCAGTGCGAACTCGTCTTGAGCCGCGCGGTCGATGCCGCGGGTCTGAGCGAGGAACTCGGCGGTGAATCCCATGTGGAGGGCGCCCTTGCTCGTGCCGCGAAACAGCTTGGGGTTGAAGTCGACGCCCGCGTCCATGGCGATGTGGTGCATGTGCTCGAGCCCGCCGACGATTTGCACATCCTCGGCGCCGGCGGCGATCGCGTGGGCGGCCTGGTTGAGCGCCTGCAGGCTGCTGCCGCATAGCCGGTTGATTGTGGCGCCGGCGGTCGTGGCGGGAAGCCCGGCGAGCAGCGACACGATGCGGCCGACGTTGAACCCTTGCTCCCTCTGCTGCTGCGTGCAGCCGAGCACGACGTCCTCGACCGCGGCGGGATCGATGCCGGTGCGCTCGACGAGCGCGTGGATGACCGCGGCGGCGAGATCGTCGGACCGCACATCGCGAAACACGCCGCGCTCTGGGTGGGCGCGGCCGATCGCGGTGCGACAGCAATCGATGATGACGGGAGTTTTCATAGATATTTAAGAGGGGATTTGTCCGCCGATGTCGCAAATGAACACAGATAAGAAGGCATTAATCGCTAATTCGTATTCCTCTGCGCATATCTGCGACATCTGCGGATAAATCTCTTATCCTTTGTCGTCATAGAACTTTCGCTTCGCTTTGGCCGTGGATTGCAGTAGGGTCGTCGGTTGAAAGCGTTCGCCGAGCGCGGCGTACGGCTTGAGTTTTTCCAGGATCGCCGCGGCGCCGACTTGGTCGGCCCAGAAGAGGAGGCCGCCTTTGAATGGTGGGAAGCCGGTGCCGAAGATCATCGCGAGGTCGACGTCGCGTGCGCTGGTGGCGACGCCTTCCTCGAGGACGCGCGTCGCTTCAAGCAGCATCGGCAGGAAGAGCCGGTCGGTGATTTCTTCCCCGCTGAATTTTTTATCGCCGCGGCGGTGCGTCGAGATGATCTTCGCGACTTCCGAACTCTCTTCGCCGCGGTCCTTCTTCTTGCCGGCGTAGTCGAAGAAGCCGTGGCCGGCTTTCTTGCCGATCCGGCCCGCTGCGACCATCGCGGGCAGGATGGTCGACGGCTGCACGCGCTCGGGGAACGCGGCCTGCAGCACGCCGCCGGCGTGAACCGCTACATCGAGCCCCACCGTGTCATAGAGCGTGATCGGGCCCATCGGCATGCCGAATGCGGTTGCGGCGCGGTCGACCTGCTTGATCGTGGCGCCCTCTTCGAGCAGCAGCAGCGCCTCGTTCATGTATGGCAGCAGCACGCGGTTCACGACGAAGCCGGGGCCGTCGTTCACCACGATCGGCGATTTGCCCAGGCGGCGCGCGTACGCGACGGCGGTCACCACCGTGTCGTCGCTGGTCGCGCGGCCGCGGATGACTTCGACCAGCGGCATCTGCCGCACGGGGTTGAAGAAGTGCAGGCCGCAGAACTGTTCGGGCCGTTCGAGCCCCGTGGCGAGCTCCGCGATGGGGATGGTCGAGGTGTTCGAGCAGAGCACCGCGTGCTTGGGGAGCAGCGGCTCGAGCCGCTCGTAGAGCTGGCGTTTCGCGGCGGCGTTTTCGTAAACCGCTTCGATGACGATGTCAGCCGCGGCGAGCTCCGCGTCGCTGCGCGTGCCGTTGAGCAGCGGGGCGAGCTCGAGGGCCCGCTTCACGTCGGGGCCCTTGGTTTCGCGGCTGAAGCTGGCCTCGGCAAGGGCGCCTTGCACGCCGCGGCCAATGGCTTCGGCACTGACGTCGCCGAGGGCCACGGGGATGCCGCGCTTGATATTCGCGGCCGCGATGCCCTGACCCATGACGCCGGCGCCCACGACGGTGGCCGAGCGGATGTCGCGCGGCGTGTCCGCGGCCGCGCCGGCGCCGCTGGGCGCGCCGGTTTGCTTCTTGTTGAGATCGCGCAGGAAAAACACATTCAGCAGCGCGCGGTTGATCGGCGAACCGAACAGCGGCGTGAAGGCGTCGGTTTCGATCTCGCACGCCGCGTCCACGTCGACGCCCGCGGCAGCGAGCATCGCTTCGAGGGCGGCGAGCGGCGCCGGGTACTGGCCCTTGGTTTGCCCCTGGATGTACGCGCTCGCGGTGGCGCCGAGGAAGCCGAGCTCGGTTTCGCTGATTTCGATGGGCCCCGACCACTGCTTACGGTCGGCGAGGTACTGCTTGGTTTGTTGCTCGGTGCGAATGAGGCGCATCGCGGCGTCGAGCAGCGGTTCGCGCGCGACGTCGGCCAGCCCCATCGCGTACGCCGTCTTCGCGTCGATGGGCTCGCCGCCAGTGACGAGCTCCACCGCGTTCGACAAGCCCACGATCCGCGGCGTGCGTGCCGTGCCGCCCCAGCCGGGGAGGATGCCGAGCTTCACTTCGGGGAAACCGAAACTGGTCGCGTCGTTGTCCACCATAAGGCGCCGATCGCACCAGATGGCGAGCTCTGATCCGCCGCCGACGCAAATGCCGTCGATCGCCGCGACGGTGACGAACGGCGCTCGCGACAGCCGCGCGAACAGTTGCTGGCCGTGCCGCGACACGGCGGCGACCTCCGCGGCAGGCCGATCAAGATCGGCGACGAACTCGCGCAGGTCGGCGCCCGCGATGAAGTTGCCCGGCTTGGTCGATCGGATGACGAGGCCTGAGAGGTCGGCGCGCTTCTCGAGCGTCGCGAGCAGGCGGTCGAAATCGGCGAGCGCGGCCCGCGAGAGGACGTTGGCGCCTTTGTTCGGATCGTTGATCGACAGAACGGCGACGTCGCCTGCGGGCTGTTCGAGCTGGAACATCGAGGCGTCCGCCATGACAAGTCTCC
>JANOIK010000143.1:0-19017 GCA_031407585.1 Planctomycetota bacterium
CAACCGAGCACGGTCGCCGGTGGCGACCGAGCGCAGGGCGGTAGTCCTCGCCGTAGGCGCCGCAGCGAAGCGCGTTCGTGTGGCACGCCCAAGGTCCGCCGCAAGGCGTGGTGGAAGTTCGCCGGACCACGCCCAGCGGAAGACCTTGGGCGTGCCACCCAGATTGTTTAGCCGCGCCGCGAAGGTCCGCCGTAGCGGAGCGCGCCCCCCGCCACTATCCCCCCGCCCGCCGCGCGTAATCCCCCGCCCCCCAAACTGTCTGATTGTGCGCACCCGAAGCTCCGCGCGCGATCGTCAGCGTCTCCCAAGCATCCCCCGCCCAGTGGCGAGCCAGCATCACGATCTGCCCCACATGGTAGCTCGTATGCGCCAGCGACCGCTCCGCCGCGAGCGCCACGCTATGCGCCTCGCCGCGAATCGTGACCGTCCGCCCAAAGTCCGCGTCGGCGAGACCTTCGAGCGCCCCGAACACAGCCGCCCACCCCGCTTCCCACGCGTCGAGCACTTCCTGCCGCGACGCGAAGGCGTCGACAAACTCCCCATCCCGATTGCGAGTCGGCTTCTCGCCGTCGGTCGTCAGAAAATCGGTCCACCGCGACCGCAAATTCCCGCCCACGTGCTTCATGACCACTGCGATCGAGTTCGTATGCGCATCGAGCGTGCGTCGCAACGACTCGTCGGACGTCTGAGCAACGGCGCGGTCCGCCAGATTCTTGTGATACCGAAAACTGGCGACAACCGCGTTACGCCAGTCGATCTGAAAGGACGGAGCGCTCATGGCGGAACCTCAGGGAAACGAAATCGCGCCGAACCCAACCAGCGCTACCCATTCTCCCCGCGCCCCGCCGCTCTCACAATCGCCCCACCGCGCGCGTCCCGTTAGCCGCGCCGCGGATGGAGCAACCGAGCACGGTCGTCGGTGGCGACCGAGCGCAGGGCGGTAGTCCCGGCCGCAGGCCCCGCAGCGAACCGCGAGCCCCGTTAAACCGGATTAGCCCCCGGCGAGCGCAAGTACCCCGCAATCGCCACCCCGCGAGCTGCCGAAGCCGCGGCTTTAAGAATTCGCTCCGCCCAATTGCTGCCCAGATTGCGATGCAAGACCTCAGCGGCTTCGTCGAGCTCCTGGGCGGTTTCTTCCCCGAGTTGCTCGCCCCGTTTGACGGCCGCGGCCAGATGCAAGCCGTTCGCGATGTATCGAGCATCCAACTCGCTGAGGCACGTGTGCCATTGCGCCGCGTCGATGAGCGAGATTTGCCAATGGCCGGCGGACGTGAGGCGAACGGCGTGAGGGCCGGCGTCAGACATAAAGAGGCTTTCTGGAGGTGCGTGCGGATCTGCGTCGGCAGCCACTCACTGCATTATCCGCGCCGTTGCGACGAATCCTCATAACCGGACTATTGATGTTCAGATGGGCATCGGACCGACTCGGGTGGGACGCCCAAGGTCTTCCGCAGGGCGTGGTGGAAGTTCGCCGGACCACGCCCTGCGGAAGACCTTGGGCGTGCCACCCCCCCACGTGATGCGAAACTCTGGCGCGGCGATTGCAATACGGGCTGAGGGCGAGGCCGCCCGCCATCTGCGAGGACACAACCACGATGAACGAAGAACTCCAAAGCGTGCTGCGCGAACGAATTAAGCACGCCGGCGGGGCGACTTTAATCGAAGTCCTGCCTTGTGACGAGGGATTCCAGGGCCAATGGACCTGTGCGATGTGCGTCCAGGGGGGTGCGTCGGCGGGCAGGTACGCCACCGCCGAAGCAGCCAGTTCGTGGGCAAAAATGGCAGCCAACGTCCACTATGCTGTCGTTCATACTGATATGTAACCTCACGACGCGGTGTTCAGCTTGTGCCCCGGCTCCCTGGGGCGTAGAGTGAACCCCAGCAAGTTGGCCGGATGGCCTCGCTTTTCTCATTCTGAGTCCCGGCTAAGGCGCACGTCGCCACCCTACCAATCTGCCGAATGTGAACGGGCGCTCTCGCGTTTCGCCAGAGCCGACTCACCAATGCAGAACAGGTAAGGTCATGAACCCGGACGACCAAGGTGCGCTCACCTCGCGACAGATCGACGAGCGTTTCGACCTGCTGGCGAATGACGCCAAGGAATACGCCGTCGTCCTGATCGACCTCGACGGCCGCCTGCTCTGCTGGAACGCGGGCGCGGAGCGCGCCTTTGGCTACCAGTCCCACGAGATCATGGGGCAGCATTTCTCCCGGTTCTTCACGCCGGAAGACATCGTCACCGGTCGGCCGGAGCACGAGCTCGAATCGGCGCTGCGCGACGGCCGAGTGAGCGGCGACTGTTGGCAGGTTCGCAAAGACGGGACCCGCTACTGGAGTCACGCCGTCGTGACGCCGCTGTTCGACGAGAGCAAACAAGCGCGCTCCTACGCGCGCGTGACCCACGACCTGACCGAGGTCGACGCGGTCAATGCCCAGCGCAAGCGCGCCGACGGACTCGCCGAGGCGAATCGCAGCAAGGAAGAGTTCATGGCGCTCCTGTCCCATGAGCTTCGCAGTCCGCTGTCGCCCATCGTGAATGCCTTGAACATTCTCCGGCAGATGAAGACGAACGATCCGATCATCGAGCAGGCCGGCAATATCATCGACCGCCAAGTGGGGGTCATGGTCGGCCTGGTCGATGACTTGCTCGACATCAGCCGGATCACCAAGGGAAAGCTACGGCTCACCAAGGAGCAACTCGACCTGCGCGTGGCGGTCAATCGCGCCGCGGAGTCGGCTCGCCCGTTGATGGATGCGCGCAAGCACGATTTTTCCGTGTCGCTGCCGACGAAGCCGATTTGGGTCGAGGCCGACCCGGCCCGCATGGAGCAGGTTGTGGTCAATCTTCTTAACAACGCCGCTAAGTACACGGACGCGGGCGGTCTCATTCGGATCACGGTGAGCCACGAAGGTGCGGAAGGAGTCATTCGCGTGCGCGACAATGGCGTCGGCATCACTCGGGAAATGCTGCCGCACATCTTCGAGCTGTTTACGCAAGTCGACGGCTCAATGGGCCGGTCGTACGGAGGATTGGGCATCGGGCTCGCGCTGGCCAGCAACCTCGTCGAGATGCATGACGGCCGCCTGTCTGCCACCAGCCCGGGGGTCGGCAAAGGATGCGAGTTCACCATCAAGTTGCCGACGATGAGCGATCCGGCGCTCTCGGCCGCGAAGACCGTGCTCGACCCGAGCGTGGAGACGGGGCCCGCTTTGCACGTGCTGGTGGTCGAAGACAATATCGACGCCGCCGACGCCTTGAGCATGTTGCTACGACTCTACGGCCACAATGTCCAAGTTGCCCGCACCGGCGAGATGGCGCTCGAAATGACCCTGGAGTCGCGCCCCGACGTCGTGCTCCTGGACGTGGGCTTGCCGGGCATCGACGGCTACCAGGTTGCCAGGCAACTGCGCGAGCGACCGGAGTTCAAAGACGTGATGATGTGCGCGCTGACAGGCTACACGCCCAGCGAAGCGGATCGGGAGCGCCAGCAGGAGACGGGCTTCGACCACTATTACGTCAAACCGGTGAATCTGGCGAGCCTGCTCGAGCTGCTCAAAGACATTCGCCCGTTGACGTAAGCGGGCGCCGTCTACTTCGCCGGCTCGATTTTGACGCGCTCTCCGCATTGGGGGCATTCGATCGCGTAACGCGTCTCGGTGACGAACTGCTCGAATTGCCCGCCCACTTCCCAGCTCATGCGCGTGCCGTAGGAGTGTTCGACCGACCGAACCAGCGCCAACGCGGAGCAGAGGGTGCCGTCATCGCGGCGCCGCTGGCAGGGGATGGTCTTAGAAGTCATGTCCGGCCTACGCCGCCGTAAGGTCAGTCGATGTCAATGCCCCCGCCGGTCGGCGGGGGGAATGCGGCGTCCATTATGCCACATTGGGGTTTTTACCCCAATGGAAATTAAATGCCGATTTCGCGCAGGGTCGAGAAAAACTCAGGAACGCAGTCGCGAAAACTTCCCACATCTCCCCGCGCGTGCACTTGTTTTGGGCCGCGCAATGCACTAGTATACAGACGTATTAAACACGCGAGGCTCTTTGACAATCCAGAGTGTTCCAATCCCAGCAGTTCGCGCTGCGAACAGAAGTCCTGCGCGCCGTCTGCGCCCTCCTGTCCAACGCCGCCGGTGAAAGCGGACAGTATCACCCCCAAAGCGGACACGAAAACCTAAAAAGCAGACAGTATGAAACTAAAACCGGACACTTCCCATGACCCCAATCACAAGGAAACCCCGAGAAAACCAACCCCTCCCCCCGCCAAGCACCCGTTTGTGTCCGCCAAGACAAGAAAAACACGCCGAAGCAGCCGGACAAATGAATTCCGTCGGACGGCGGGAGATTTGGATCAACCTCCTCCCCGTTTAGCCGCGCCGCGTAGGTCCGCCGAAGCGAAGCGCGTCCGGAAGACATGAGTCACTCAATCCTCAATCCGCCGCATCCGCCGAAAAAACTCACCCTCAAGCGACGCAAAGTCGGCCCCAAAATGTTTCACGAACATCGCCTTACGAACCTTCGGCGCCGGCTGAGACAACGGCTCCTGCGCCGCGACGTCCTTCAGGTACGCCGCGTACTCCTTGGGATGCCATTTGATGAGAAAGTAGTTCCAAGCCCACGCTTGTGCGTACGAATCGACCGCCGAATCGGGTTGGCGGAACAACTCGTCGTCCGACACCAGGTCCGAAAGCGGCGGCACGCGGCCCGCGTCCAGGTTCGCCACGAACCGGTCCCACCGCGCGTAGTTCACGCCGATCTTGCCCCGCCAGCCTCGCGTGCTCGACACGTCCGGCGTCTCGAAGTACACCGCCATCCCCTCGCTCATCCACAGCGGATTGTCGACCAGCCGGGTCTGCAGCCCGCAGTTGAACGAGATCTGGTGCGTCGCCTCGTGAACGATCGTCGCCACCAGCGGCTCGGCCTCGGGCGTCGAGAGCAGGTCCGAGATGTCCCGCATCGTCGCCCGCGCACCATCGGCGGCCATCGCGGCCTGCATGCCGGTGAGGTCGTACATCGTGATGCGGTTCGAATCGAGGTTGTAGTAGCCGATGACGTTGTTGACCGCCGCGCCGAGATCCTTGCGCGACCATTCGACGTAGGAGGCCTGGTCGCCGAACACGATGACCGGCAGCGGATGCGTGGGCGCGGCGACTTCGCAGCCCCGCTTTTCCCAGTGGTCGATGAACGCCTTCTGCAGCCGCTCCAAGAGCGAGCTCGTCCACTCGGCGTACACGCGCGTCGTGTTGTAGCAGACGACGTAGTTTTTTGAATGATGAACCTGGAACCCCGGCGGCAGCTCGGCGAGCAAACGCTCGGCGAGCTGCTTCTTGTCGAGCATGACCAGCGGCTTGGCGTCCTTCGTCCGGGCGACGATCGCGGGGGTGAGAATGCGGCGGTACGCATTGTCGGCCGTTTTGAGCATCAGCCCGTTGCCAGCTTCGACGATGATTTCGCCAGAGAGCTTCCGCTCGCCGCCGTCATCGTCGCGAACGAGCACGTGCTCGAGCGCCCCCGCCCGGGGCAAACATGCCGAAAGGGCGCACCCCGCCAGGAGCAACGCACCGAACCATCGATTGGAAATCAACGCCGCCATCCGCTCCGCCCATTTAGCCCCCGGCCAGTGGCCGGGGGGATCCGCCGCCTCGCCCCGATTCAGTAACACGTTACTCCCAGTTTACACCATTGCCGCCGCCCAGGTCGCGGCCCGCTAGAACCAAGCCCTTTGCCGACGGTAAGATAACGCGATGAGCGAGACGATCCTCGATAAAATCGTGGCGACCAAGCGGCGGGAAATCGCCGCATGCCGTGAGCGCACGCCCCTGGCCGAGCTCGAGCGCCGACTTGCCGACGCCCCGCCGGTGCGCGACTTTTTCACGGCAATCGCGACCGACGGGCCAATTCGCCTGATCGCCGAGGTGAAAAAGGCGAGCCCCTCGGCCGGCGTCATCCGCGCCGACTTCAACCCTGTGACAATCGCCCGTACCTACGAGCAGCACGGCGCCGCGTGCCTCAGCGTGCTCACCGACGAACAGTACTTCCAGGGCAGCCTCGACTACCTCTCGGCCGTGCGGGCCGCGGTCGCACTGCCGGTGCTGCGCAAGGATTTCATCCTCGATACGTACCAGTTGGTCGAAGCCCGAGTCGCCGGCGCCGACGCGGTGCTGCTGATCGCCGAATGCCTCGACGACTGCCAGCTTCGCAAACTGCACAACGAGGCGATCGACCTGGGGATGACGCCGCTGGTCGAGCTGTACGAGCCCGCGAATCTGCCGCGCGTGATCGCGGCGGGCGCGACGCTCGTTGGCGTGAATAACCGCAATCTACACTCGTTCGAGGTCAGTCTCGACCACACGCTGCGCCTCCGGGACGCGATCCCCGATGAGTGCGCGCTGGTGAGCGAGAGCGGCATCAAGACGCGGGCCGACGTCCTGCGACTCGAAGCGGCCGGCGTTGATGCGATCCTGGTCGGCGAGTCGCTGATGCGCGAAGCCGACATCGGCGTCGCGGTCGATCGGCTCTTAGGCCGGTGACTCCGCGAAGCGCCGACTACGCAAAGCGGAGTTGGTGATCATGAAACGGAGCGAAGGCAGCGTCCGCCGTCGCCCTCCGCGCACGACCAACGGCGGGGACGCTCGCAACGTCCCCGCCGTGGTGTTTCCGCTCAAATTATCCAAGCTGCGCCCGAGCGTGACCCGGATTGCCGAGCACAGCACCTGACGTCTCTGTAATCAAATCTTCAACGTAGCCGAACCAGTCGCCTTAGCGGCGGCGGCGCGAGGCGCCGACGAATGCCAGACTCGAAAGGCCAATCAGCGCCATGCTGGTCGGCTCGGGAATGATCTCCTGCGAGAACGACTGGTCGATGACCGTGGCTCGCGAAGGCAGGAACGATCCCGCGCCCGCGATCGCCAGGATGTCTTTCGTGACGTTCAGCTTCGTGACCGGTGCGAACACCTTCGAGTCGCTCAGCTTGTTCACCTGCGGACCGGGGCCCAGCGTCGTGACGTAGGCCTCGAGCAGCTGACCGTTGCTGAGGGTCTCGTCGACCAGGAACAGCGACTCGTCGCCACCGACCCCGACGCCGGCAATGTTCAGGTGCGCGTCGGTGATCCGCCAACCCTGAGCTTGAGCCGCATCCGACACCTCAACCATGAACCGAATCAGCGCGTCCGAACTCGTCGGGGCGCCAGGAAGATCGAGGAAGCTGCCGTGGAAGCTAATGCCCCAGTTGCCGTCAACGTCCTGGAAGCCCAGCACGTTGATGTTGGCCGACTGCGGCATGTCGCCCGTGGCCGAGTAGGAGAAGCCGGTGAACTCCTTGTCGCCGACTTGAACGCCTTCGCTCTGGCCGCTGATCAGCGAAGCGAGCGTCACGGAGCCGTCCGAGTTCGTCGCTCCGCCTTGCGGCGTGAGGTCGATCAAAGCCGCCGTAGCGGGGACAGCGAACACGCACGCGCAAATAGCGAGTGCGATGGCTGCCTTCAGTAATCTGGAATCGGGTCGAATCATCGTTAGTCCATCCTTTGCGAGGTAGCGTCGTGAGTGTCTGCCAGGCGTTGCGAGTAAAACAATGGGTCCAATTGGCAGACGAACTCGTCGACTGAGCGGAAAAATCAAAGCGGAAAAGATTTCTAAAAGTCTCTGGATCTCTATGTGAGCCTCTCAGCACGTTTGCTGAGTCGGTTAGTTGGTCGATTGCTTCTGAAGTCGTTGCTTACCAGCTCATGCGTTTGTTGGCCCGGCGATGAATGCCGGCGGGACTGGCGGGCTTGCGGCGCGACTTCCGCGCCCGCGTGGGGCGTTTCTTCACGCGTCGCAGACGGACAGGTCCCGTGCTAGCGCCCTCCGATTCGTCGTTCGCGGTTTCTTGTGTTTTCAGTGACATCGCTTGGTCCTTCGTAGGGTCGTGCGGATGCCTAAAAGTGATTTGTGTTGCTACGGCCGGTTTATGCGTTGTTGCCGTTTGCGATTTCCAACCCGGCGATCACTTCGCGGCCGAACTCATCATCGCGGCGGGCCAATGCCGTTCTCGCCTCGTCGAAGACAAACTCGAATCCGCGTTGACTCTGCGCCTCGCTCAGGTAGCTCCACGCACCCAGCTTGCGGGCCCAGAGCTCTTCACCTTCGCTGGCCCCGACTCCCGCGATCGCCACCAGGCCGGTCGTCGCTTGCTTGGCGCGATCGGTCGCGTCCCGCAGCGCCCAGTAATCCGGCGACTCTTCTCCCGGCAGGTCGACCACAACCAACGGGACGCTGCGTTTGAACACGGCTCGCAGGAACTCGCCCGCGTCGCGACAAACAATGGCTTCCCACGCTTGCTGCTCGGCCGACGCTCGAATCAACTTGCGCCGCGCCGCTGAGGTGGAAACGATCAAGCATCGCAGCAGCCGTGGAGGCGCGGCCTGGCCCGAGCCCGCGGTCATTTCGACGCGCGGTGCGAGCAAAGGGTTCAACGTCCTATTCACGACTGCCATGCGAAGGAACATCTCCAGGCGAGACCCCGCTTCCCCAAGATCAACCTCGGGCGACGCTTTGGCGTCTGCGGGATCTCAATTCCGATCTCAACGACACACTGAGCCCCCAGTCCAACTCTGATTGCGTTCTGAAATCCGATCGCTCTTGCTGGGCGTCACGACGCGCGACGGGCGCAGCAATAGCGCCGCGTCCACCGCACCGCTCACCCAGCGCGCACTCGATCTCCGCGTCCGCGATAGCTCCGAGCGCAACAACAGCGCACGAAACCAACGTGGGCGGAAAACGGGGCTACCAGGCCATCTTGCGATTGCGGCGGCGATGAATTCCGTTAACCGATGTGGGCGTTTTGCCCCGCTTGCGGCCGTGCTCGACCCGCTTCTTCTTGGAGAACTTCACCTCCGAAGAACGGCGGAAGTTATCCGCACCGTAGTCCACGTCGCTTTGCTCGTAGCTTTGGATGTGGCTCATTTGCTAGTCTCCCTTCCTTGGCCGCTCCGCCCCTTCGCACCGCTGCAATGGTTCCGACGAGCGACCTACCTTCATGCTAGTTACGCCTGGCTAAATACAAGCGCAGGCCGGGCTCGCCACCGTGCAAACGCACGGGGAGCCGAGGACGGGGAATAGCGATTGTCGTGCCGGATGGGGATAAGTGGCCAAGATGGTCGCCTAAGCCGTTATGGCGTCGCCACTTGCCGGCGGAAATCGGCAAATAGGAGTTATGACGCCGATTCACTACATTGGTGAGAGAATCGATGCGCCGCGCTGCGGGTTACGCGGATTTATCCGGTTGTAGGAGAGGAATTCCCTACTCTGGTGAACCCTCACCAAAATGGTGAGGGCATCGACGACGGATAGCGCGCAATGGTGAGAAGTCGGCGCTGCGCAATGCTAGCAAGAGGCGCCATCCGCACGACTGGAAGTGGCTCGCGACACAGAGAGAAACGGCCGCGTGGTTCGACGCGCGTGCTTGGTCGCGACGATGCAAGCCGAAGAGAGCTCTGTCGGCGGGGCGTTTGTTACTCGAGCTCTGCGCCGCTGCGAAGCTGGTTGATGAGCCTGGTCATCGTGTTGGGATGGACCCCCAAGAGACGCGCCGCTCGGCCCTTGTGCCCCTGAGCGGTTCGTAGAGCTTGCTCGACGGCGACGCGACGCAGCTTGCACAGGTCGGTGAAGGGCAGATCCACGGCTCCCAGAGCGGCACGCGTGCTGCCGGGCAGCGATGGCTCGCACTCCAGGACATAGCTCTGCTCGATCACGTAGCTGAGCTGCCGGATATTGCCCGGCCAGCGGTACTCGCAGAACGACCGCATGACATCCGGGCTCGGTTGCCACACGGGTTGGCTGTACCGCGCCGCGTGCTTGCGGGCGAAATACTCGACGAATCGTGGAATGTCGCTGGTCCGCTCGCGGAGCGGCGGCATGCGAAGCTCAACCAGGTTGAGGCGGTAGTAGAGATCCTCGCGGAAGCGACCGTCGATCACTTCTTGTTCGAGATTGCGGTTGGTGGCGGCGATCACCTGGACGTCGACGCGCACGGGGTGCGAGGCGCCGACGGGAGTGACTTCGCCCTCTTGGAGCACGCGCAAAAGCTTGGGCTGAAGCTCGAGCGGCATATCGCCGACTTCGTCGAGGAAAACGATGCCCTTATCGCCGGAGCGAAACACGCCGAGGCTGGCGCCCGCGGCGCCGGTGAACGCGCCGCGTTCGTGGCCGAAAAGCTGACTTTCGGCGAGCGTCGGCGTGAGGGCCGCGCAGTTGACGGGAATGAACGCCTCGTTGGCGCGGGGGCCCAATCGTTGCAGCAGGCGGGCCCAAACTTCCTTGCCGGTGCCGGTCTCACCTGTGATGAGAACGGTGCACTCGACGTGCGCAGCGCGCTGCGCATGGTGGGCGACTCGCGTGGCCGCGACATCAGCGCCGATGATGAGACTTGCTGGGTCATCGGGTGGAAGGAGTTCCAGCCGTTCCAGCGTTTGCGTAGCCATTGCTGCCATATCTCAGCTCCACGGCGATGTTTGAGTCAAACTCGCCGTTATCCACCGCGGCATTGCTAGCACGTGCGTATTCGTGCGAGAAAGTCGCGGCATTTTCAGATCACTAGCGGCCCACCTTTGAAATTGAAGTGCTGGATCGAACCGCGCACGCTCAGCCCAAGAAGCCGTTTGAGCAGTGCGAAAAAAGTTGTGCCTCTTCCGGTTCACTCCAACAGTCAATTCTAAACGACTTTGCCGATTCTCACAAATATTTGCGTTAGGTAGACCAGCGATTTGATGCAAAAGCAAGCTCCTTGTTGTATTTTTGCGACATGCGGTGGCGGTTGTTTTGCGACGTAACATGTTTATGTGCATTGAGTTATGTCGTTTCATCGCCGCCGAAAAAGCCTGTAAACTCTTCGTCAACGGTGAGGATGCAAGGCCCGTACCGCGGATGAATTGCCCGGCAGGACGCTTACGGCTTTACCTGCCAAGGCTGGATTTCAACCGCCGCGAGCGGGGAATCGTCCCGCGCGAAGAACAGGACGTGCTGCCACGGCAGGGTTTGGTCCTGTGAGACGAGTTTCAACCCGTTGGCCGGGATTTCCCGCATGATTTGCGCGAGACTCATCTTATGAAGCGGGAGGATCGGGACGCCCGGGTCCTCCTCGCGAAACTCGACGACGGCGACGCGGCCCGTTGGTTTTAGGCTTTCGCGGATCGCGGCAAGGACTGCGGGCGGGTCAGAGAGCTCGTGATACACGTCGACCATGAGGACCAGATCGAATATGCCGGCGGGCAGGCCCGAGTCGTCGGCCGTCGCGAGGACGGTCTTAACGTTCTCGAGCCCCCGCGGGCCGGCGCGCTCGGCGAGCAGTTTGAGCATCTCCGGCTGAATATCCACGGCGTGTACGGCGCCGCGCGGACCGACGAGCTTGGCGAGCTGGAGCGTGTAGAACCCGTTGCCGCAGCCGAAGTCGCAAGCTGTTTGTCCGGGTTTCAGTGCTAAAGCTTTCAGGAGTCCGGCGGGGTTCTCCTCCTCGTTGCGCGTTTCGCGGACGAGCCAGCCGGCGCCGCTGAAGTGCATGGGCGGCGCGATGGTGCGGCCCATGTACGACTTGGCGGCCTCGCGAGGCGCGTCGGCGGTGGGCTCCTCGGCGTACGCGCGAGGAGTCGCAACGATGGTGACGAACGCCAACAGGATGATGCCGCTTCGCATCATGATTCTCCACTTGCCGCTTCAAGGATTGAAGCTTGCGTGGGCAATGAGATGTGAGATGAGGGTGCCATGGCCACTGCTCGGAGTGGCCATGTCCGCGAGAGGATTCACATGCCCACGCCGGGCCGTGGGCATGGCGCCCCAGAATTTGCCCCGTGAGCTTACGCCACGCGTTGGGCGATCGCCGCATCGTGGAGCGCCACGACGGAGATCTTAAGACGCCCGGCTGCTTCGCGAAATCCCCGCGCGTCGAGCAGGATGGTGCGGTCGGCTTCGATCGCGAGCACCTGGCCGCCGGCGGATGCGATCGACTCGAGCGTTCCAGGGCCGACCGTCGGCACGTCGAATCGCATGTCCTGCTGCGGCTTGGCGACTTTGACGACCGTGAAGCCGCCCTTGCGGCAGAGGTCACCCGCGCGGCGAATGCACGCGTCGGTTCCTTCGATCGCTTCGACGGCGAGCACGGCCTGATCTTTCACGCACACGGTCTGGCCCACATCGACGGCGCCGAGGCGCTTCGCCATTTGCCAGCCGAACTCGACGTCGCGGAGCTGTTTGGCAGAGAGCGGTCGTCCGGCGACGGGACCGGAAGCGACCAGCAGTTCGGGTGCGAAGTCGGTGGCCGGTTCCATGGAGATTCCTGCGCGAGCGAAGGCGCCCACGAGCGTGGCGAGCAGCGTGTCGTCTGTGCGATCGCGGCCGCCCGTGAGAAACTGCCGGTAGTAGATTCGCATGGTCGTCCAGTCGGGACGATGACGAATCCACCAGCCGGGTTGGTAGAACGTGACCTTGTGAACTTTGCCCGCGAGTACGGCGCGGCGAGCGCCCCAGCGACGAAACTTGCGGATCGCGCGGCCGATGCCGCCGAGGCCGATCCAATCGAACTCATCGCACAAGTCGGCGAGCTGCGGATCGGTGTGGTCGTGGATGCCGAGGCCGACGACTGACTTGCCCTGGCGGCGCAGCGCTTCTGCAACCGCGAAGGGATAACGACCCCAGCCGGCTAGCAATCCGATTCGTTCGTTCGCGGGAGCATTCATCGCGGTTGGTCAGTGCTACGCGGCTTTGTCTTGTGGCTGGTCGTCTGAACCGTCGTGTTCGGTGGGGCCGCCGCGGAACTCTTCGAACTGCCGCTGCAGTGCGCGGAACTGGCGGCGCATCTCGGGCAGCTTCGAAAGGGCGGCCAATTGGAGCTTGGCCTGGCGCACCGGCGTGGCGGGGGCGCCGAGCATTTCGGCGCCGTCGGGCACGTCGTTCGTCACGCCCGCCCTGGAGCCGATCACGGCGCGATCTCCGATGTGTACGTGATCGCGAACGCCGACCTGGCCGGCCATCACCACGTAGTCGCCGGTGGTCGTGCTGCCGGCGATGCCGACTTGGGAGCAAATGAGGTTGTGTCGGCCCACGCGGCAGTTGTGGGCGATCATCACGAGGTTGTCGATCTTCGTGCCCTCGCCGATCACGGTGGGGCCGTAGGTGCCGCGGTCGATGGTCGAGCCGGCGCCGATCTCGACGTCCTTGCCGATCTCGACGTGGCCCAACTGGGCGGAGAGTTGGTGCCGGCCCTGGACGGTGCGGTAGCCGAAGCCGTAGGCGCCCACGACAACGCCGGCGTGGATGATCGCGTGGTCGCCGACGCGCGTGTTTTCGTACAGGACCGCGTTCGGAAAGATGGTGACTTGAGCGCCGATCACGCAGTCGGCCATGATGTGAACGCCGGCGTGGATCGTCGTACCGGGGCCGATGTCGCAGTGGTCGCCGATGGTGGCGCCGGGGTGCACGTCGACGCCCTCGGCGAGCGTGGCGGTGGGGCTGATGATGGCCAGCGGGCTGACGCCGATGCGAGTGCGGGGCCGCGGCGGCCGGAAGTACGCGACCGCGGCGGCGAAGGCCGCGTGCACGTCCTTGACGATGATCGCGGGCTTGCCGCTGCACTCCACGTCGGGCGATGCGATGACCGCGGCGGCCGGCGAGGCGGCCAGGTCGCGATCGCGATCGGGGCAATCGGCGAGCGTGAGTTCGCCGGCGCGAGCCAGACCCAGGGTGGCGGCGCCGGTGAGCTCGAGCGAGGCGTCGCCCCAGAGCGCGCCGCCGACGAGTCGAGCCAGGTCGCCCAGGGTGGTCGGCATCGCGAGTCAGTCCTTTTCTTGCGAGACGATAAGCGCGTGCTAGCGGCACGCACGCGGCGTCGAATGGAGGGGGCGGATCGTACCGACGAGTGCATGCGCCGGGCAAGGCCAGAAAGCGGGCGGATCGCGTGCCACTGCTGGCTCGGCCTGCAGTGGGCGCCGGGCGCCCGCTTCGCATTGCTGGGCGAGCCAGCAGTGGCGCCCGCGCTCGTTGTAGAAACCGCGATTCAGCGGCGTTTTACTTGACCGACACGGTCCGGATCTTCGCCTGGCTGCGCGCCAGATGCATCGCCTGCTCGAAGTGCTTTTGCAGCTGCAGGAACTGTCGCAGATCGCCGCCGCGATCGGGGTGCATGTCTTTCACGCGGCGGCGGTAGGCCGCCAGCACTTGCTCCTCGGTGCAGGGCAGGGTGAGGTCGAGCGCCTGCATGCACGGTGGACTGTCGCTCGAGGCCCACGACGGGGCATGCCGAACGGCCGCCGACATGACGATGACGAGCGCTCGCCGCAGGGATCGCAGGTAGCGGCGGAAATCGAGGGCCATGAACACGTAGCCGAGCGCGGGCAGGCCGAACGCCACGAGCAGGAAGATGACGATCGCGGTCGAATCGACGCCGTCGGGCCACGAAGCGCGCGTCGTGGCGTCGGCGAGCGGCAAATTCGGAATGGCGGAACGCATGAATCAGCGGCGGAGGCGAGGAAATCACCTGGGGATGGATTGTAGCAAACAGATTTGTTGTGGGGGGTTTCACGACGTCAATTGGCGTGCGATCGACCACGACTTCTAAGTGGCCCCGCATAGATGTCTATGCGGCTCGTCGATTGGAAGCTTCGAGGATTTCCTGGGTCAGGTCGTCGTGGTCGAACATAAAGCCCATGCGTTCGCGGCGGCCGGTCAGTCGGCGGACGCCCGTGCGGAAAGCGGCGACGAGGTCGTCGAGGGACGCATACAGGACGTTGGCCAGGATGGTTCGCTTGAGATGGCCCCACAGGCGTTCGATGAGATTCAAGCTCGGACAATACGGAGGCAGCCAGTAAATTTCGATCTGATCGCGATGGGCGGCGAGCCAGGCGAACACCGCCTTGGTCGTGTGAAAGCGTCCATTGTCGCACACCAGAATAATCTTTCGGCCAGCGTATGATTTCACCAGCGTCATTAAGAACAGCAGGAACGAAGCCCCACACTTGGTCGCCGCCAACGTGTAGGTCAACCGGCCCGTCTGGTAGTTCACGCCGCCGTAGACGACTTGCTTCTCGTTCTTGCCCGGAGCGGGGACTTCCGGCTGCCGTCCCACCCGCGCCCAGCGCTGCGCGAGCGTCGGGTGGAGATGGATTTCCATTTCGTCCTGGTAGATCAAGACAGCGGTGCTATCTTGGGCCAACGCCCTTTTTTCATCCGCTGGAGTTCCCGGCGGGCCTTGTCGTACGCCGCTTCGTCCCGCTTGCCTTTCAGCGTGTGCTTGGGCCGCTGGACCGAGAATCCTTCGGCGTGCATGATCCGCCCCAACTGGTCGTCGCTGAACGAGATCTTCGTGGCCTTGGCCAAATGGGCGTTGAGTCGGGCCAGCGACCAGACGCTGAAGCCGTACCCCAGCGACTGCGGCGACGTCTCCACGACCTTCCGCAAGGCGGCGCGATACGCGGGCGTGGCCCGCGAGACGCGGCCTGGCGGCTTGGCTTTGGCCAGCCCCGCCAAGCCTTGTTCGCGATACCGGCGGCGAATAATGTCGACCGTCCCGACGCTGCACCCCAGATCGTTGGCGATCGAGGGCTTGGATCGTCCCGCCGCGCTCATCAGAATAATCGTCGCGTTGCGGAACAGAGCTTTGTCCGAGGTCGAGAACCGCAGATCGTCGAGCGCTTCCCATTGCTGATCCGTCAATTCCCAATTGCTCATGGCCCCCTCCGTGAAAGGGAGGCTCCGCCGAGCCTCGTGTATTCACGGAGTTTAACCCAAAACAACAACCCGCTGAAATTCCACTGCGGGCCTACTTAGTCGAGGGAGGAGTCAACTCGCTTCGACTAACCCAACCAAGTGCACAGCTGCCCCCGCGCTCGAATCATCGTCCGGCCTTGGCCAGGCGCTACCGTCCGCGACGCACGCGGCGACGAAGCGCCATCGCGAAGGGCGCGGCAAACATCGCCAGGGCCAACGACCCCGGCTCGGGCACCAGTTCATAGCCGATGCCGTCGTACCACGATCGCTTGTTGACCGTCGCGGGGTTGGCGAAATCGTCGACGTATAGAGAAATCGTGCCCGTGCTCGACGTCACGCCGACGAGCGCCTTGTAAAGAAACCGGCTGCTTTCAGAAACGGTTGTCGGCGCCGTGGAAAAACCCGCGGTCGACGTCACTTGCGTGGCGATGAAGTCCGCGGTCGTCGGCGTCGTCAACACACCGTAGGGCCGGCTCCACAGCGGCAGGTCGCCGCCGGGATTCGAGAGCGAGAACCTCATCATCCACTGCTGTTGGTTGTCTGCCGTTTCGTTGCCCGGAGACCAGAAGTAGCCGTAGACCTTGTAGTTGCCGGCGGGCACGCCCGTGGCCGTGGTCACGAGCCGCGGAGCGCTTTCGGTTGCGGCGCCTTGGCCGTTGGATTCGAAAACTGTGGCGCTACTGGCGAACGCCCGCTTCCGCCAAAGATTGTCCGTTCCGGTGGCCGCAGGGTCGCCCGTTCCGGTGAACGTGCCGCCCGCTGCCAAAGCGGTGTTACCCGCGGCCCCTTCCCTCGCGTCCACGTAGACGATGGCCGCGCTCGCGGTCGCGCACCACACCGTTGTCGCGACGGCGCTCAAGGCGACGCAGCGTCTCACCAGCATTCTAAAATCTGTCACTCTCATTAGACGCAACCTCCACAAGTTGAAGAGACAAAGCAACTCCGGCCGCGGCGCCCTCGCGTACTTGCGAGGCCCAAGGTCGCTGCCAAAATCTGGTCGCCAACGCACGAGTGCGGCTGCGACGCATTTGAAAAAAACACCTTGCTCGCCCCAGTCAAGGCGCCCCTCTTGGCCGGGTCCACGAGCGTGCGCTAATTCGCACGAGATTAATCGCGCAGACCACGGCGATTTTCGCGCCTTAAGCCCGCGGAATGTACGGCAAAACGAAAAACTTGCCCAAATGCTCACGTCGCCCCTGTTGCGCCCATTTGGGAAATTTCCCCACTTTTTCCGCAAATCTGGCCGCGTCACCTACGATAAGCCTCGTCAAGCGCGCCATCCCAGGCTTTTTTCCTTCCGCAGACGCCGCGCGCCGCTGGGACCGTTTTTCATGCCGAACTCGCGCCCCGATCCGCAGAGCGACGTCCAGGCCGAGTTCATGCGGCTGTTCTCTCAGCATTCGCGCCGCATTCACCAGTTCATCCTCACGCTCGCCATGAACCACGCCGACGCCGACGAGGTTTACCAAAACACGTGCGTCGTGCTGTGGAAGAAGTTCGCGACGTACGATGCCGACGGGTCGTTCTACGCCTGGGCGTGCCGGATCGCGCAGCTGGAGCTGATGCACGTGCGCCGCCTGAACAAGCGAATGCAGCTGCTCTCGGACGACGTACTGAACCTGCTGGCCGATCAGGTGATCGCTCGCGCGTCGCAGGCGGCGAGCCGGCAGGACGCCCTGGCCGACTGCGTGGCCAAGCTGCAGGATCAGGATCGACAGCTGATTCAGGAGCGGTACTATTACGAGCGTGCGCCGAAGGAAATTGCCCGCGAACGGGCCAAGAGCGTCCACTCGATTTACCGGGCTTTGGCGCGGATTCACGCCGGCCTTCGCGAATGTGTTTTTCGCACGACCGCTCGGGAGCAAGCATGACTAACGAGCGCGGGTTTGAAATGCAACGGCGCCGTGAGCACGAGGCCGCGATCATAGTGCTGGCCGCCGTCGCGGGCGAGGCAACGGTTGAGGATCTGACGCGGTTGGACGAGTGGATTCGCGCGGACGAGCAACTTGCCGCGTTTGTCGTGGAGCTTATCGAGCAGGAGTCCTGGCTCTCTTGGCACGCGGGCAGGGCTGCCGGAGATGTGGCCGGTGCGCCCGAGCATCTTCGAAGCCTCCTTGCCGCGGCCTTCGAACAACGGGCGACGCTTGCTGAACCCTCCGCAGTGCACGCCGCCCGCAACAGTCGCGATCGGCGCTTCGTGCGCCGTGCGTCCTCGTCCTCGGCCATCGCCGCCACGTTGCTGGTTGCGATTGGCGGACTCGCCGGCGCGGCGATCACGCGTTGGGTAGCGCTCCGCCGGGCGCCGGAAAACACGTTCGCCATCAGTCCCGCCGACGGCGCGACCAGCGCCCGCTACGTCGCCCGGTTCGTCAATGGCGCCGGCTGCCTGTGGAATCCCGAGACGGGCGCCACGTTGGCGGCGGACGAGCAGCTTCGCACGGGCGAGTCGCTCAACCTGCTCGAGGGCGTCGCGGAATTTCAATTCGACTGGGCTGACGGCGACGCCAACATCACGCTGGAAGGGCCCGCGGGGTTGGTGCTCACCGCGCAGCGCGGCGCCAGCCTTAGCCGCGGGCGCATCACTGCCGATATCACGCTGGCCAATGGAGCGCTGACGAACGGCAAGCCCGCCGGCGGCGTGTTTGTTCTCGAGACGCCGAACGGGCAGATCGAAATCTCCACAGACGCCTCGATCGGCGTCGCCGCCCGCGGCGAGGACGTCGAACTGCACGTCTTCCGCGGAGCCGCCACGTTCCTCACGCCTTGGCCGGGCGGGGTAGCGACCGAAGAGCGGGTCGCCATTGTCGCCGGGGAGTCGATGACCGTCGGCAACGATTCCGACGGCCGCATGGAGCTGCGCCGCGGGATTGCTCACCCCGAGCAGTTCGCGTCGCGCATTTCAATGCAGTCCGACGACCTGCCAATTTCAGAGGCGTACGTCGCGGAAGTGCTCGCGAGCGGGCCTCTGCTCTACTGGCGATTCGACGATCGGAATACCGACGTCGTGCGCAACGAAGTGGACGATCGCCGCTACAACGGCCGCGTTGTGGGCGCCATCAAACGCGCCGACGAAGGCGACAACCGCGACATCGAACTCGGCGCCGGCCTGACCGACGAAGCCCTGCACGCGTACATCATTTCCGACGCGCCGCTGGACGCCGACTTCTCCCACGGCTACTCGCTGGAAATGTGGATCAAGCCGAGCCACTACCACTGGGGAACCGCGGCGTCTTTCATTGGCGCGCAGTCGAAGTCCGAGACGGTCACGCCGCACGGCGTGTTGTT
>JANOIK010000148.1:0-4259 GCA_031407585.1 Planctomycetota bacterium
CCGTAATCGTACTTGGTGTAAATGCTCTTGCCCGTTTGAGCCTCGTACGCCGTGCCGGGCGGAAGCTGATCGGTCGCGTCCTGCACGTCGGGCAGCGCGGCCGTCTCTGCCGGGGTCGGCATGATGTCGTGCAGGTGCGGCGCCACCCAGTGGTGATCGAACAGCGACGGATTGCCGCGCAGCACGAATCGCATCTCCTCGATCCGCTTGTTTGCCATCGCCGTCGTGTGATGCACGTCGGCGTACACGTGGAAGCCGGTTTCGCCGTCGCGCAGCACGTAATGCTGGGTGACGTCCATCGGCATGTCGGTCGTCGCGGGGAAATGGAGGGCGACGTCGACGAAGTCGGAGCCGACGTTGTAGCTAGCCGTCGTGCCCGCGAAGCCCATTTCCCAGTAGGTCGACCCGCTAACGCCGATGTCGCCCACATTGGCCGAGAAATACCCCCGCGTGCCGCTTTCGCTCATGAGCGATTGGGCGCCGAGCATCAGCCCCGACATGCGGCCGTTCGTCTTACTAACGCTGAACGAAGTGAGGCCATTGCCGACCGTGATCGACGACGCCGAGTCCGTCACCGTAGGCGCCGCCGGCGCACTCCGCCCCGCCGCGACGAACGCCGCGGCCATCGCCAGACGCACCCCGCATGCAAGCCAACTCCGCCGCATAACGCCTCTCCGTTCGCCCCGTCCCGAACCAACTCCAATGTAATCGAACCTCGCGAAAATGCCCATTCGCCGGCCAAGAGTTCCAAGTCGAAATTCCCCCGCTTCACCCTTCTTCTCCCATCCGTGAAATCCGCGTAATCCGCGGTTAATTTCGTCCGAGGGAAAAAGGTGCCAGGAACCTTTTACCCCATTCGCGCCAATTCGCGACTGAGTTTCTGGAAAGACGCCGCGGCAAAAATCCTTCCCCTGTTCACTAGTTTTGGGCCACCCATCGCTGTACGATACACCTGTACAAAACTGTGCCCGCTCTTTGGCAACCCAACTTTTACCCCCCACACGCCGGAAACCGCACGCCGGCGCGCAGGCCCCCTCTGCGCGCCGGTCCCAGAACGAGTTGCCCGGCCAGCTTTTAACCGCAGATGAACGCGGATGAACGCAGATCAGTCCGACCATCCGCGTTCATCGGCGAAATCTGCGGTGACTCCCCTCCGAGTCGCCGCAGAAACCGGACACTATCGACCCCAAAGCGGACACTATGAGCACAAAACCGGACAGTATGAGCCCAGAAGCGGACACAATTCCGACTCGCCAATGGCACGGAAGCCCGAGTTTTCTCGGGGCCTGAGACTCGAAACCTTCGATTCTGTCCAAAAAAGTGCGCGCGGCAGGCCGCACGAGTGGACAATTGAAAAGCGTCGGAGCCCAACGCCGTCGCGTCAGAGTGCCCGCTCCCGCGTGTTCGGTGTGAACACAATGACGAACATGCCCAGGGCGTACACCAGCGAGCACGCCGCCCCGATCGCCGGATACTGTCCGTCGAACAGTCCCAGCAGCCAACTTGCCGCGAGGACGCCCCCGGCCGTGACGAAACGGCCGATGTTCATCGACAGACCGGCGCCGGTCGCCCGCACCTCCACCGGGAACAGCTCCGGCAGATATAGCGGCAGCCAGCCGAAGAAGAGCGTGGCGATCAGGCCTTGGACGAAGACGACGTACAGGAACGACGGTTCAAGCGGCGCACTCCACTGGAACAGCGCCCAAGTCGAAACAGTCGCTCCTATGCTGATGAGCACATAGGACAATCGCCGGCCGACGGCCGCGGCGAAGGGCGCTCCCAGAAAGCTCCCCAAGGTCGCCCCGATGGCCCACCACTGCTGGGCCGTCGAGTCATAGCCGGCGTTCTCCGTTCCCGCGACGGTTCGGGCCCAAGGCAGCATCCACTTGCCGCCCGCCCACGCGGCGACCAGCGGAATCGACGCAAGCATGATGCCGGTGATCGTCGCGCGGAGCATGTCCGCCTCGAACAATCGACGCAATGGCGGCGCCGGCTTCTTGGCCGAGCCGCGCGATGCCAGCCACTTTGGCGACTCCGGCAACCAGCCCAGCACGACGATGCCTAGAACCGCGGGCACGGCCGCCACGCCGAAGATCCAACGCCACGAGTCGGCCGTGAGATGCCAGATACGACCGAGCTGCGAGAAGATGAGGATGCCGAAGTTGATTCCCGCGCCGAGGATGCCCGACACCGTCGGGCGCGACGTGTGGGGCCAGCACTCGGCGACGAGCGCGACGCCGTTGGGCCACATGCCGCCGACGCCGAGGCCGACGAGAAAACGCAAGGCGAGCATTTCTTCGCAGGACCGCACGAACATGCCGACGCCCGCGAACAAAGTGTAAAAGAGGATGCTGACGCCCATCGCACGGGCTCGGCCGATGCGGTCGCCCAGGTTGCCCAGAAAGATGCCGCCCACGGCGGCGCCGAGCATCAGCGAAGCTGTGAAGCGCGCGAACCAGATATTGCCGAGCTCCTTGGTGTAGGCATCGCCCAGCAGACCTTCCGTGATCGGCAAGGCGCCCACCGGCATGAGCCCCAGTTCGAACCCGTCGAACACCAGCCCCGCAAACGCGGCCGCGAGCACCGCGTAACGGGCGCCGCGAGAGAGTTCATTCGTTGGTGGCAAAGTGGTCGACATGTTGGTCATTCGTCGCGCGTGATATCGAGGTATGTCTTGTAAGCAGCATTAAGATCCGGAGCCGCGGCGTCCTCCGCGCTTGCGTGGACGAGGATGCCGTAGCGCAGGCGCAGCGTCTCGCCGGGTTTTACGACAACTTTGCTCGGCCCGCCGTCGGTGAAGGCCTGCACGCCGAATGGATTTGCTTCGAGCAGCCCGCGATCACGGGCGTGAAACCAGCTTGCGCGGAAATTCTCCGGGTGGCAGAAGATCGTCATCCCCACGCGCTGGCCATCGATCACGCCGCTGTAGTCGCACCAATCGGCCGTCTTGCCCCACACTTCCTTTTCATCTTTCCGGCCCTTGGAGTCCAGAATCGTGCCGTTACCCCCCGCGATGCCGCTATCTGGATTGTGTTGAGCGCGAATGGCCGTCGCGACGCGAATGCCCAGCCCCATTTCTTCCTGATCGCCGAAGTAAAACTCCTTGTCCGACGAGAACGTCGAGTCCCACAAGACGAGATACTCGTCGCCAACCACTCGAACGCCCCATGCGAAAAGCTCCTCGCAGACAACCTCGTCAGAATCGACTGACTTCATGTAGCGGTTTCGCACCGTGAATATGCCGCCGTCGATTTCAGACGTGGGCGGAACGACGAACTCGACATGCTTCACCGGTGCCGTGAGGCGCCAGCTGTCCGTTCCGCTGAGATCGCCGAACGCCAGCCAGATGCCCGGATGGAACGTGGGGTGGTCCATCAGGTCCGTCCCGGCGACAGGCGGCTGGTTCCGCGTCGTCTGGACGCCGCTCTCCGACAGCCGAAGGCCAGGGGCGCGCACGTTCATGAAATACGGTCGAGAGATGGCCGAGTCTTCGTACACGTAAGTCGCGAATCGCATGCCGTACATTTTGATCTCGACGCGCCCCGGAGACTGCTCAAACGAGCCAGCCGGCTCTTCAGCCGCTGCCAGGCGACAGACGAGCGCGACTCCGATCGCGATCGCACAGCTCCAACGAGAAGTAACTACCATGGCCGCCTCATGAGTTTGCGTTTTGGGAATCGATCGCACGAATGATAACGCTGTTGTCGAGCTCGCCCCAGCCTTGCTGCTCGGCGCGCTCGAGCAGATCGCGGTGGAGGTGGGACAGCGGCAGCTCCTGCCCGACGCGAACTCCTTCGTTGAGGATGATCCGCACGTCCTTGAGATGTTGCGAGAGCTTCGCCTGCACCGCGAAGTCGCCCGCGACCATCTTTGGGCCCTTGGCGTCCATGGTCCGCGAGTAGGCGGGGCAGTTGAGCAATACCTGAAGGGCGGCGTCTGGGGCGAGGCCGATACCCTTGGCAAAAACGAGTCCCTCGGCGAGGGCCGCGCGGTTGAGGCCGAGCACCAGGTTGGTGACGAGCTTCATCCGCACGCCGTTGCCCCAGGGGCCGACGTCGAAGTGCCGCGCGACGAGCGCCGCGAGCAAGTCGCGGCAGCGATCGACCGCCGCGGGCTCTCCGGCGACGAGCGCCGTGGCCTCGCCGCGGCGCGTCTGTTCGCTCGAGCCGGAAATCGGGACCTCGAGGTAATCGACGCCCGCGCGGGCGAGGCGCTCGCCGAGCGCCGGCGTGCGTACGGGGTCGCCGGTCGTCGTGTCG
>JANOIK010000155.1:0-1904 GCA_031407585.1 Planctomycetota bacterium
CATTTTGACGGGCCTGGGCATCGATGCCGGTGGAACGCATACCCGCTGGGCGCTTGCCAGCACATCCGGCGAAATCATTGCCAGCGGACAGGTCGGCGGGCTCACGGCGTTGCAGATGGGCAGCGAGGCCGGACGCGAACACATCCGCCAGGCGATGGCTGCCATCGCCAGCGCGCTACCACCTATGCATCGACCCGCGCGCGTCTGCGCCGGCGTGACCGGATACACCGAAGCCGGAGACTCCATTAGCGCGATCATCGCGGCGGCGCTGAGTCTGGACCAAGCATCGGTCGCCTTGCGCAGCGATATTGAGATTACCTATCTCGATTTGTTCGCGCCAGGCGACGGCTACGTCGTCTACGCCGGCACCGGTACCATTGCCGCCTTTATCGACGATCGGGGCGTGATGCATCGCGCCGGCGGCCGCGGCGCGATTGTCGACGATGCCGGCGGCGGATTCTGGATCGCCATCGAAGCGTTGCGCCATATCTGGCGAAACGAAGACACCGGTCCCGGCAGTTGGCGCGAGTCACCAATGGCAGTCGAGATGTTCAATCGTATCGGCGGCAGCGAATGGGCGCTAACGCGACAGTTTGTGTATTACCGCGAGCGCGGGGAGATCGGCCAACTAGCGTTGGCCGTCGCCGCAGCGGCCAGCAAGGATGCCGTCGCACATGACATTTTGCAGCGCGCCGGTATCGAACTCGCCCGACTCGGCGGTGCGCTGATTTCGCGCTTCGGCCCGCGACCGGTTGCGTTGTGTGGGCGGGTGGTGCAACTGCATCCGGTTATCGAGCAATCGTTGCGCGCCGCGTTGCCGCCAGGTACCGAATTGAAAGTACGGATAAGCGAAGCGCATGTCGCCGCGGCACGCATCGCCGCCCGCGCGGCGCTATCAACCTGAACCACCGCCGCAAGGATCACTTCATGAAACGTCTGTTCGCCATTCCGCTTATCGCCGTTCTTTCCGGCTGCGCGTCCGGACCTTACATCGATCGCACTTATTCCGCGAAAAGCCAGGGCAACCGCGTGCAGTTTCTCATCCTGCATTACACGGTGGGGGATTTTCAGAGCGCGCTGAGTGAACTGACGGGGCCACGCGCCAGCAGCCACTACCTGGTGCGCGACGATCCGCCTGCCATCTACCAACTGGTTGACGAAAACCGTCAAGCTCATCATGCCGGCGTGAGTTCATGGAACGGACACACGCAGGTGAATGCGACTTCGATCGGCATCGAGATCGTCAATCTCGGTTATCAGGACACGTCCAATGGTCGCATCTGGTTCGATTACCCACCGGCGCAGATCGACGCCGTGCTTGCGCTCTCGAGGAAAATCGTCAAGGAGCACGCCATCAAACCTGCGCACGTGCTGGGCCATAGCGACATTGCGCCTCAGCGCAAGCACGACCCGGGGCCGCGGTTTCCATGGAAACGATTCGCCGACGAGGGACTGATTTTGTGGCCAGATGCGCAGCTTGTCGCGCAGAAAAGAATCCTTTATGAGCAGGAGTTGCCGGACATCGACTGGTTTCAACAAAAGCTCGCGAAGGTCGGCTATTCGGTTCCGCTCAACGCCCAGTTTGACGAAGCAACCGTCAATGTGATCGCCACGTTCCAGAAGAGGTACCGGCCGTCACTGTTCGATGGCATTCCCGACGCGGAAACGGCGGCCATGCTGGAGGTGCTGACCACGCCGCGCGAGAACGCAAAGGAATCTGGCGTCCACTCAACAGGAATCCCCACCGAACAATGAGGAGACGAGATGAGATTGAGGATTGCGGCTGTGGCCGCGGCAGGAATTGTCCTGGGCATGTTGATGATGGCGATTGAAGGTCAAAGCAAAGAGCCGGTCGCGCCCGTGCGTTCAACCTCGTCCCTGACCAAGCTGGATAGTGAATTGGC
>JANOIK010000183.1:0-3064 GCA_031407585.1 Planctomycetota bacterium
GCCGCTGCGCGCTGGACCTCGAGCTTGCCGTCGTCGCTCAGCGGGATGTCGAGCGTGCCCTGGATGCGACCCTGGCAGTCGTACTCGGTGCGGCCGGAGCGTATGAGAAGGAGTGAGAGCATGGAGTTAGTGGCGAGTTTCGAGTTGCGAGAGAGGAACGGAGAGTTGAAGCGACGGGGCGTTGGAATTGCGTGTAATGATGCTGCGTAAAAATCTTTCCTTACTCGCTACTCGCTACTCGCAACTCGCCGCCAGTTGGTTGAGCTCGGCGAGGCTTCTGTCGTACGGGACGTCTTGGCGGCGGAAGATGGCAGAGCCGACGACCAGCATGTGGGCGCCGGCGGCGGTGCAGGCGGCGATCGTGCCGGCGTTCACGCCGCCGTCGACCTCCAGCAGCAGGCGGTCGCCATACTGGCTACGGAGCGTGCGGAGCTTGTCGAGGGCGACGGGGTCGAACACTTGGGCGCCGAAGCCGGGCATAACGCTCATCACCAGCACCATGTCGCAGAGGGGCAGGGCGTCGGCGATCGACTCGAGCGGCGTGGGCGGGTTGATTGCCAGGCTTGCGGCAGCGCCGCGGCGGCGGATTTGCTCGAGCACCGGGCGGGGGTCGGCGTTTGCCCCCTCGAACGCCTCGGCATGGATCGTGACGATGTCGGCGCCGGCGTCGATGAAGGCGTCCACGAACTCGGCGGGCCGCGAGATCATCATGTGGACGTCGAGCGGCAGGTCGGTGACGTGGCGGACCGCTTCGACGATAGGGATGCCGTAGGTGATGTTGGGGACGAAGTTGCCGTCCATGACGTCGAGGTGCAGGGCCCGGGCGCCGGCGGCCTCGACGGCGCGCACTTCCGCCTCCAAGTTGCCGAAGTCGCACAGGAGCAGCGACGGCAAGATGACGGGCGGCGGCGGGCGAAGATCGTCAAAACGTCGGCGGGGCGCCATAGGTTGAGCCGCTGAGGGCGCCGGTGCGGCAGGAGCAAGCCGCGGAGAGAGTGGCCGGGGCGCCGGTGGCTCGATGCGGGTGTGCGGGAGGGTTCGGGTGGTGTGCAGTCGGTAAACGCGGCAGAGCACGGGGGGCGGTGCGAACGCCCCGGGCCAATCGCAGCAAACGGCGACGATTCTACTCCCGCGGGCCTCCGCCGCTAGAGCGGTTGCGGGACTTCGCCCGACCGGTGTGGGTCGGCGTCGCGGGCGGGGCCGCGCTTTGGGCAGGTTTCCATTATACCAAGTGGCGTGGGGCACGGCAGTTACGGGGCTTTGCCGGGGTTGGCGTGACAGGCGGAGGCGTCCGTGGAATACTGGCGGTCCTTCTCGGCATGCTCGCGTGGACCGCCGCCATCTCTCGCTTAACTGCCCGCTGCTATGGCCGAATCCGATCGCTACCCGAAAGTCGCCCAGCTTAAGTCCGTGGAGGCCCTGCGGCTGCGGCTGAGCGAGTTGGGGCTCGACCTGCCCGTGGCGGAGTCAGTGAGGTCGGCCGCCGAGGGTTCGCCGCTGGCTGAGGGCATGACCATCGGCGGGCGCCGGGTGGGCAACCGATGGTGCATCCACCCCATGGAAGGGTGGGACGCGAACCGCGACGGCACGCCCAGCGAGTACACGCTGCGACGGTGGCGGAACTTCGGCCGCAGCGGGGCCAAGCTGATCTGGGGCGGCGAGGCGGCCGCCGTGCAGCCTGGCGGCCGGGCCAACCCGCGGCAGACGCTCGCCACCGCGGCCAACCGCGACGGGCTACGGCAACTGCTCGACGAAATGTATGCGGGGCATCGCGAGGTGACGGGCTCGGACGGCGATGACCTGCTCGTGGGGTTGCAGCTCACCCACTCGGGGCGGTTCTGCAAGCCAATCGACAAGTTCGCCCCGCGGATCGCGTATCACCATCCACTGCTCGACGCGAAGTTCGGCATCGATCCGCAGGATACGGCGGTCGTGCTCACCGATGACGAGCTCGAGCGGCTGATCGACGACTACGTGGCGGGCGCCCGGCTCGCCGCGGAGGTGGGCTATCAGTTCGTCGACGTGAAGGCGTGCCACGGCTATCTGCTGCACGAGATGCTGAGCGCGCGGACGCGGCCCGGGAAGTTCGGCGGCGATCTCGCGGGGCGCAGCCGGCTGATGCTGACGGTGATCGACCGCATTCGCGCGGAGCTGCCGGAGTTGATCGTCGGCGTGCGACTGAGCGTGTTCGACTTCGTGCCCTACAAGACGAGCCGCGAGACGGGCGAGCCGATGGATTACCGCGGCGTGCTACCGTACCAACATGGGTTCGGGACCGATCCGGACAATCCGCTCCAGTACGACCTGGCCGAGCCGATCGAGTTGATGCGGACTCTGGCCGACCACGGCGTGGCGCTGCTGAATCTGAGTTGCGGCAGCCCCTACTACAACCCGCACATCCAGCGGCCGGCGATCTTTCCGCCGAGCGACGGGTACCAGCCGCCGGAGGATCCGCTGGTGGGCGTGTGGCGGCAGATCGACGTCGTGCGGCAATGCAAACAGGCGCTGCCGGACGTGCCGCTGGTGGGGACGGGGTACTCGTATCTGCAGGACTATCTGCCGCATGTGGCGCAGGCGGTGGTCGAGCAGGGGTGGGTCGACTTCGTGGGACTGGGGCGGATGGTGCTGAGCTATCCGGAGCTGCCGCACGACGTACTTGCGGGGAAGAAGCTGCAGCGGAAGCTTGTGTGTCGAACGTTCAGCGACTGCACCACCGCGCCACGGCACGGGCTGGTGAGTGGGTGTTATCCGCTCGATGAGTACTACAAGAAGCTCCCCGAGCGCGAGCAGCTGACGGAAATCAAGCAGCGCCTGGACGCGAAGTGACGCCGCCGCTTGTGTCGATCGTCACAGATGCGCGGTCCCTTCTTTCGGAGCGTCGCGCGTGCGTGGAGTTTCGCGGAACGCGAGCGTAGTCGGCACGCATTAACGCGCACTTCTTGCTCTAAGGGTTGATGGCGCAGCGAGTTGGATTGCGCGTGTCGTCGCTTCGATGGCGAATTTTTCAAAATGAAACTTGCGCTGCGCGCGGGCGATTCCATCACAATCGCTTATGCGGCAATCG
>JANOIK010000228.1:0-4701 GCA_031407585.1 Planctomycetota bacterium
AACACCCCCGTTCCAAAATCCCATCACGAACTGTCCAGCTAACCCCGCTACAATGGAGGCGTCCGCTCGATCGACCAACATTCTCGGTCTGGCCGCCCTCGTCCCCATGTTCACTCACTCCCTCACCTTCGACCGCCCCGCATAACTGGCGCTCCTGGCCCTGCTGCCGGTGCTCTGGTGGCTCGGCTACCGCAGCCTCGCCGGCCTCGGCCGCTGGCGCCGCATCATGGCCCTCGGCCTGCGGGCGATCGTGCTGGTGGGCATCGTCATGGCCCTGGCCGACGTCCAGTACCGCAAACGCACCGACCAGCTCACCGTCGTTTACGTCCTCGACCAGTCCCTGAGCATCCCCGCCGACACCCGCCAGGCGATGCTCGACTACGTGGCCGAGTCGGTCGAGAAGAGCCCCGGCCGCAAGCTCGACGACCGCTACGCCGTGGTGACGTTCGGCCGCGACGCCGCGGTCGAGGTGCCGCCGGTCGCCGCGTCGCTCGCCGTGCCGCCGCGGCTGGAGAGCGAGCTCGACCCCGAGTACAGCGACCTGGCCGCCGCGATCCAGCGAGCCCAGTCCCTATTCCCGGCCGACGCCGCCAAGCGCATCGTGCTGGTGACCGACGGCAACGAGAACCGGGGCAACGTCTACCGTGAAGCCCGCAGCGCCGCCGACTCGGGCGTCAGCATCGACGTGCTGCCGATCCACCTGGCGCCGCGCGTCGAGACGGCCGTCGAGAAGGTCGACGTCCCTGCGGGGGTGCGTCGCGGCCAGCCGTTCGACGTCCGCGTGGTCCTGTCGAACGACTCGCCCTACGAACGCTCGGCCCCGGTCGAGGGTTCGCTCAAGCTGTTCCTCAAGGCCGGCGACGATGAGATCCTGGTCGCCGAGCAGGACGTGGCGCTCGCCCCCGGCAAGCAAGTGCTCACGATTCCGCAGAAGGTCGACCTCTCGAACTTCTACACCTATGTTGCCCACTTCGTTCCCGACAATCCCGCGTCCGACGGCATCACGCAGAACAACGAGGCGTCCGCCTTCACCCACATCCGCGGCAAGGGCAACGTCTTGCTCATCGAGAACTTCGACGGCCGCGGTCAGTTCGACGACCTGGTCAAACGCCTCCGCACGGAGGAAATCGAGGTGACGGTCACCGCGACCGATCGCCTGTTCGGCTCGCTGGCCGAGTTGCAGCGGTACGACTGCGTGATCCTGGCCAACGTCTCGCGCAGCGACGCGGGCGACGGCGACAGCGCCGCGGCGTTCAGCGACGAGCAGATCGAGATGCTGGTGAGCAACACCCGCGAGATGGGCTGCGGGCTGATCATGATCGGAGGCCCCGACTCGTTCGGCGCCGGCGGCTGGGCCAATACCAAGCTCGAAGAAGCGATGCCCGTCGACTTCCAGATCAAGGCCGCCGAGGTCGTGCCCGTCGGCGCCCTCGCGATCGTCATCGACAGCTCGGGCTCGATGGACGGCGAGAAGCTGTCCATGAGCAAGGCCGCCGCGATCGCCGCGATCCGCGCAATGGGCCGTCGCGATTACATCTCGGTTACCGCCTTCGACGGGGCGCCGCACCCGATCGTCCCTCTGCGGCGCGTCGGCGATTACCGCAGCGCCGCCAATCGGGTCGACGCCCTCGGCCCCGGCGGCGGCACCGACATGTACCCCGGCATGGTCATGGGCTTCGGCGACCTGCGCAAGGCCGAGGCCGCGGTGAAACACATGATCGTGCTGACCGACGGGCTCACGCCCGACGCCGAGTTCGACAAGCTGGTCGCCCGCATGCGGGCTGCGCGGATTTCGGTAACGACCGTCGCCGTGGGCGCCGACTCGAACGTTCCGCTCCTGCAGGGCATCGCCCGCAACGGCCGGGGCAAGTTCTACTCCGTAATCAACCCGCGGAACCTGCCGCGAATCTTCCTCCGCGAGGTGCGCCGCGTCTCCCGCCCGCTGGTCTACGAGCCGCCGACGCCCGTCACGCCGATCATCACGAGCGATCACGAAATCTTGAACGGCGTCGAAGGCGGCGTGCCGCCGATCACGGGGCTCGTGCTCACGACCATCAAGGAGAACCCGCTCGTCGAGGTGATCCTGCGCAGCCCGCAGCCCGCGACCGAGAAGAACGCGACCGTGCTGGCCACGTGGACCTACGGCGCCGGCAAGGCCGCCGCGTTCACCACCGACGCGGGCCGCCGCTGGGCCTCCGCCTGGCCGCAGTGGCAGGGGTACGACAAGTTCTTCAGCCAGTTGGTCCGCTGGGCAATGCGGCCGACCGGCGACACGGGCAACTACTCGGTCGCGACCAATGTGCGCGATGGGCACACGCAGATCGTCGTCACCGCGATGGACGCGAACGAGGACTTTATCAACGACCGCGCGATGATCGCCACAGCGATGGCGCCCAAGGGCCGCGTCGACGTGCAGCTCGAACAGACGGCGCCCGGCCGCTACGTGGGCGAGTTTCCCTCGGACGACGCGGGCACGTATCTCATCGTCGTCGATCCGGGCGGCGGCTCCGCGTCGATCCGCACGGGCGTAAATGTCGGCTACTCGCCCGAGTACCACGACCACGAAACGAACTTGCCGCTGCTGGAGTCGCTCGCCCGCCTCACCGCCGGCGAGGGCCCTCCGGGCCAGATCGTCGACGGCGACTTTACCGGCGCGGACGACGACGAACGCGCGGCCAGCTCCTTCCGCCACGACCTGCCGGCGGTGAAATCCAGCCAGCCGATCTGGCCGTGGCTGGTGGTCGCCGCGAGCTGCATGTTCTGGGCGGATGTGTTCGTACGCCGCGTGCAGGTCAATCTCGCTTGGCTACCATTGGCGCTGGCGGCGTGGCGGGACCGCGTGCTGCGCCGCACTGCGGTCGCGGCGCCGGTCGAGACGATGCGCCGCTTGCGCAGCCGCAAGGACGAAATCACCGACCGCATCGCGAGCCAACGCGCGGCCCGGTTCGAGGACGATCGCGACCCGGCATCGCTGCCCGAGGGCCCGCCGGTCGTCGCCGCTCAAGCCGCGATGGTGCCGCGCCGCCCGGCCGCCGCCGCGCCGCCGACCACGGAGGAGCCGCAAGGCCCCGCGAGCTACACGGAGCGGCTACTGCAAGCGAAGAAAGCGGCCCAGCGCAAGCCGCGCCGTGACCAACCGCCCGAACGCTAATCGACATTCGGCGCCGCGCCAACTCGCGGCGCGCGATGGCGAGCGAGCCATGAAGTGAGACGAACTACGGCGTCCCCATCCGGGGGCGATTGCCCTTCAATGTCGAAGTCACCATCACTCAACGCACGCTCAAGATGCGCAAGCCGATCCGCCAACTCCGCGAGGAACCGCTCCTGCTCGTCGCCGCTAAACGGCGCCGACTGCAGCTGGATCTGTTCCGGCGTCGCGACGCGCACCATGCCTACCAACAGCCCGCCCTCGGCCTTCACCATGCGATCGCCAACGAAGGCCCGACGCAACTCGCCGCTGGCATTGAAGTGGTACGCCGGCGCGGGACCGAAATACAGACTCAGCGACTCACCGCGAAACCCGGCGAACACCGCCGCGTCGCAGCCATCGAGCCGCACGCGCAGTTGGACCCGCGGCGTCAAATTGCGGGCGTCGCGAAGCAGGTCCTCGCGGTCGTCAACGATGCGGGCCACTTAGTGCGGCCCCTCGGCCTCGCTGCTGCGACGGCGGCGCTGCCGATACCGCCGGCTCGCCCGTTTGAGCACGGCCTGCTCTTCTTCGCTGAGCTGGTTGAATCCGACATCCTTCAAGCGGGCGAGGATGTCGTCGACCCGCGCGTCCTCGCGATCCTCGCGCTCCCGCCGCTTGCGGTCGATCGTGTCTTGCTGCTTCTCTTGAACTTGCTCGACGAGCACGGCCGCGCGCTCTTCCTCGATCCACTCGGCGCCGAGCCATTGCTCGTCGTCGCTCTCGAGTTCGTCGATCGCGAGGCCCACGTCGTACTGCCGCTGCCGCGCGGCGCGGTTGCCGCCGTAGAGCATCAGCAGCGACGCCACGGCGAGCGGGAACCACGCGGGAACGAAGTCGTTGACCATTTGCTGCTTCACGGCGACGGCCAGCACGGCCGTCACCAGCGCGGCGCCATAGGCGATGTGAGAGACGGCCGCCGCGGCAGTCGCTCGACCGACCAGCGGCCACAGCAAGCCGCGCAGCACCTCGGCGCCGTCGCACGGCTGGATGGGCAGCATGTTGATCAGGAGCAGGCAGGCGTTGATCCACACGGTGAGCTGCGCCGCCATGTGGAGCGTCGAGTCGGTCGGCATGAACCGCGGCGCGAACGGGTCGAGCAGCTGCAGGATGTCGTTCTCACCCGCCGCAGCCAGCGCGCATCCGGCCGCGACCAAGAGCGCGAGATACGTGAGCGGCCCGCTAATCGCGGTGACGAGGTGCGCGGGCGGATCGGCTGGCAGATGCGGGTGCGCCCACCCGCCGGTGGGTCCCAGCACGATCAGGTTGGTGCGTCCGCCGACGCGGTCCGCGATGGCCGCGCGCACGAGCTCATGCACCAGCACGCTTGCCAGGAGCACGACCAAGCCCAAGATCGCGACGCCGACGGACGACGGCGGCAGGTGCGCGGAAAGGGACTGTGGCAGCGTATTGGGCGCGGCCGCGATGGCGACCACCAGCAGCGCAAAGAGCGGCAAGTGCAGATGGACGCGAAGCTCGACGCCTCGCCAGCGTCCAAGCCGCAGACTCCAACT
>JANOIK010000246.1:0-7216 GCA_031407585.1 Planctomycetota bacterium
CGAGAGCACGCCAGCGGCCAGCGCGAAAGCAAAACCCAGAGCCAAACCGTTCGTGCGCAACACGTGACCGCCCCTTAAATGGAGAGTACGACAGTCTGCGCAACTCCCTTCGCGTCGTGACCAAAACATGCCCAATCCCCCTCGGCGGACGGCCCTGCCTGACCCTGCCCGCGCTGCATTATTCTACCGCGTAATCCCTGAAGTGAGTCAAAGTCAAACGTCCCGGCGATAGAATTTCTGGCACCCGACCCGCTTTTTCGTGGAATCTTGCCGCTTAACCAGTCTGCGCACGTGGCGCCGACAGTAGGGCCGCGTAAGTCAGGCTTTCAAGCCTCACTGGCGTCTCCACTGGTGCACCATCAGGCTGGAAAGCCTGACCTACGACAACATTTCCGAGCCTCTATCGGCGTTTTCCTGCGGAGAATTTCGCCGGCGCGCAATTCGTCCAGTTGGCCCCCATGCACGCCTTATTCCATTGGGCTAGAATGCGGGCCAACACCCGCCAAGAAGGCATCCCCAGCCCCGCCATAGCATGCCCGCAAATCAACGCGTTGCGATCGTCGGCGTCGGCCTGATTGGCGGATCGATTGGGCTGGCCCTGCGTGAGCGCTCGCTGGCCGCCGAAGTGGTCGGAGTAGGGCGCCGCAACGCTAGCCTGGACAAAGCGGTCGCCTGCGGCACGATTGATCGCGGAACGACCAACCTGGTCGACGGCGTGGCTGAGGCCGACTGGGTCGTCGTGGCAACTCCGGTGGCGAGCATCGTCGACCAGATCCTCTCGGTCGCTCAGGCTTCGTCGCGAACCACGATCACCGACGCCGGCAGCACCAAGGCGGCCATCTGTCGCGGATTGCGAGTGCAGTCGGCCGGGCCCGACGGTCCCCCGTCCCTTCGCGGCCGATTCGTGGGCAGCCACCCCATCGCCGGCGATCACCGCACGGGGCCCGAACACGCTCGCGGCGATCTGTTCGTGGGCCGCACCGTGGTGGTGACGCCCGAAGATGACACGCCGCCGGGTCTCGTCGAGCGGGCGACCGCGTTTTGGGAATCGCTCGGCGCCACAGTCGAGCTGCTGAGCCCCGAGGAGCACGACCGCGCCCTAGCCGCCACCAGTCACCTGCCGCACCTTGTCGCCGCGGCCCTCGCGGCGGCGACGCCCGAGGAGTGGCTGCGACTCGCCGGGACAGGTTGGAGCGACACGACGCGCATTGCCGCGGGCGACGCGAACCTGTGGACGCAAATTTTTCAGCAGAACCGCGCGGGCGTGGTCGATGCCCTGCGCCGGTTCGAATATCAACTGGCGGAGTTGGCCGGCGCGTTGACCGAGGACGACGCCGCGACGCTGGCCGCCCAACTTCAGGAAGGGAAGCGCATCCGCGATGCTTTGGGAGATTGATCTACACCCGCGCGAGGGACTCGCCGACCGCGACGCCGCGGGCGTTGCCGATGATATTGCCGCGCTCGGTTTGGGCGAAGGTGTAAAGGTCGCCGCGGCGCGCGGCTACCTGATTGAAGCCCCGGCACTCGATCAGGCAGCGGTCGAGCAATTGGCCCGCGAGCTGTTCGCCGACCCGGTTGTCGAAGATTTTCTCGTGGCCCCCGTCGCCGACGCCCGACTCACGGCGGCGCCCGCGCGTCTCGACACTGCCCACCGCCCACTGCCCACTGCCCACCTCGTCCAAGTCCTGCTCAAGCCGGGCGTCATGGACCCCGTGGCCCAAAGCGCCGAGACGGCCGCCCGCGATCTCGGCGCCACGATCGACGCCGTGCGCACGCTCCGCAAGTACTGGCTCGCCGGCCCCACGGCCGAGGCGGCCCGCGCAATCGGCGACGCGATCCTCGCGAATGACGCCATCGAGCAGGTCGTCGCCGGGCCGCTGCCGATCACGCGACTCGAATCCGGCGGGGCCTACCGCTTCGAGCTACGCACCGTCGCGATTGCGGGGCTCGACGGCGCCGGCCTGATGCACCTCAGCAAGCACGGGCAGCTCTACCTGCAGCTCGCCGAAATGCAAACCATCCAGCGGCACTTCGCCGAGCTCGGCCGGGCGCCGACCGACATCGAACTCGAGACGATCGCCCAAACCTGGAGCGAGCACTGCAGCCACAAGACGCTCGCCGGCCGCATCGCGTATTCAGACGAGAACGGCGAGCGGCATTTCGAGAACATGCTCAAGGAGACGATCTTCGCCGCCACGCAGGAGCTGCGCCGCCGTTGGGGCGACGACGACTGGTGCGTGAGCGTCTTCCAAGACAACGCGGGCATCGTGCGTTTCGACGACGAGTTCAACGTCGCGTTCAAAGTCGAGACGCACAATCACCCGTCCGCGCTCGAGCCTTACGGCGGCGCCAACACGGGGCTCGGCGGAGTCATTCGCGACATCATGGGAACGGGCCTCGGCGCCAAGCCCGTGTGCAGCACCGACGTGTTCTGCTTCGCCCCGCCCACGACGCCGCCGGCCGAGCTGCCGCCGGGCGTGCTTCATCCGAAGCTCGTCATGCGCGGCGTGGTCGAAGGCGTGCGCGACTACGGCAACCGCATGGGCATCCCCACGGTCAACGGCGCCGTGTTCTTCGACCCGCGCTACCTGGGCAACCCGCTGGTGTATTGCGGCAACGTGGGACTCATCCCGCGCGACAAGTCGTTCAAGGAGACGCAGCCCGGCGATTTGATCGTTGCCATCGGCGGCCGCACGGGCCGCGACGGCATCCACGGCGCCACGTTTTCCAGTGCCGAGCTCACGCACGAGAGCGAATCGCTCTCCGGCGGCGCCGTGCAGATCGGCAACGCCATCGAAGAGAAGAAGGTGCTCGACGTGCTGCTCACCGCGCGCGACCGCGGCCTGTACACGGCCGTGACCGACTGCGGCGCCGGCGGTTTTTCTAGTGCCGTCGGCGAAATGGGCGAGCACCTCGGCGCCGAGGTTCATCTCGACCGCGCCCCGGTGAAGTATGCCGGCCTGTCGTACACCGAGATCTGGATCTCCGAAGCCCAGGAACGCATGGTCGTCAGCGTGCCTGAAGCCAAATGGCCGGAGCTTCGCGACCTATGCGCCAGCGAGAACGTCGAAGCAACCGCCATCGGCACGTTCCAGCCCACGGGCCGACTGGTGCTCAAATACGAAGGAGAAACCGTCGGCGACCTGCCCATGCAGTTCCTCCACAAGGGCCGCCCGCCGGTGATTCGCAAGGCGACATTCACGCCGCGACCGGCGACAATTGAATTGTTCCGGCTCCCTCCCCCTGGAGGGGAGGGCTGGGGAGGGGGGATGCCCCGGGTACACGGCCAGCGCAACTCCTCCGCATCACCCCTCCCTAACCCACCCCATCAAGGGGAGGGAACAGGAAAAGTTTCTGGTGATCACACCGCGACCCTTCTTCGCATCCTCGCCGCCCCCAACGTCGCCAGCAAAGAATCAATCATCCGCCAGTACGACCACGAGGTCCAAGGCGGCTCGGTCATCAAGCCGCTGGTCGGCGTAGCCAACGACGGCCCCAGCGACGCCGCGGTCGTGCGGCCGGTGCTCGCCTCGCGCCGCGGCGTGGTGATTTCCAATGGCATGAACCCGCGCTACGGCGACTTCGACTCCTACGACATGGCGGCGAGCGCCATCGACGAAGCGGTGCGCAACTGCGTCGCCGTGGGCGCCGACCCGGCGCGAATCGCGATTCTCGACAACTTCTGCTGGGGCGACTGCGAGAAGCCCGAAACGCTCGGCTCGCTCGTCCGCGCGGCCATCGCGTGTCACGACATGTCACTCGTCCTCGAAACCCCGTTCATCAGCGGCAAGGACAGCCTGAACAACGAGTTCTCGTACCAGATTGATTCCTCCGGCTCCCTCCCCTCGGCGGGGAGGGCTGGGGAAGGGGGAAGCAGCGCAGAAAAGCGCACCATCGCCATCCCGCCCTCTCTCCTCATCAGCGCCATGGGCCAAATCGCCGACGTCGCGCGCTGCGTGACGATGGACCTCAAATCCCCCGGCAACCTCCTCTATCTCGTCGGCAAAACCCACGACGAACTCGGCGGCTCGCACTTCGCCCTGGTGAACCATCTCGACAGCGGCACGGCGCCGAAGGTCGACGCCCACCGCGCGAAAGCCACGTTCGCCGCGATGCACCGCGCGATCGCGGCGGGCCTCCTGGCCGCGTGCCACGACCTGAGCGAAGGCGGACTCGCCGCCGCCGCCGCCGAGATGGCCTTCGCCGGCGGCCTCGGCGCCGAGCTGCAACTCGCCAACGTTCCGCGCACTGGCAACCTGTCGTCTGCCGCGCTGCTGTTCAGCGAATCGAACACGCGCTTCCTGTGCGAAGTGAGCGAAACGAACGCCGCGGCGTTCGAGACCGCGCTCGCCGGAATCACTGCGGCCCGCATCGGCGTTGTCCGCGATGATGATCGCGTGATTGTCGCCTCGCCCGATCAGTCGGCGCCGGTGATTGATGCTTCCATCCATGACCTCAAACGCTCCTGGCAACAACCGCTTGTTTAGCTGTCCGTCCGTGTGCCATGCTCTCGTCCGCGTGAGCATGTGAATCGACCAACGAACATGGCCACGAAGACGAGGCCATGCCACCCAACCGCTCGCACCTGAACCCTGAACCCTCCGCCATGCCCCCCCGCGTTCTTGTTCTTCGAGCGCCCGGTTCCAACTGCGACGGCGAAAGTGCGTTCGCGTTCGAGCGCGCCGGCGCCACAGCCGAAACCATCCACCTCAATCGCTGGCTCGAAGCGCCGCACCTCGCCGACCAGTGCCAAATCCTTTGCATCCCCGGCGGCTTCAGCTACGGCGACGACCTGGCCGCGGGCCGCATCTTCGGCAATCAACTGCGCTACCACCTCGCAGATTCACTCGCCGCGTTTCGCGACGCCGGGAAGCTGATCCTCGGCATCTGCAACGGCTTCCAAATCCTGATCAAGAGCGGCCTGCTCGACAGCGACGACGCGGCAGGGCAGGGCGCCACGCTCACTTGGAACGCGGCGGGGCGATTTCAGGACCGCTGGGTCGACCTCCGCGCGAACGGCGACCGGTGCGCGTTCCTCACCGGCGTCGAACAGATGCAGCTCCCCATCGCGCATGCCGAGGGGCAGTTCCGTGCCCGCGATTCGCAAACGATCGACCGCCTGGAGCAGGCCGGCCAGCTCGTGCTGAAATACGAAAACAACCCCAACGGCGCCGAGCGCGACGTCGCGGGCATCTGCGATCGCACCGGCCGCGTGTTCGGGCTCATGCCGCACCCGGAGCGGTTCATCGACTCCACGCAGCACCCGCAGTGGACGCGCCGGCCGTCGGCAGCCGAAGGCGAGGGGCTGCAAATCTTCCGCAACGCGGTGCGCTACTTTGGTTAGCCGCGACGCGAAGGTCCGCCGCAGCGGAGCGCGGCATCATTTGTGGCGCAGCGCTCCGCTACCGCGTCGCGGCTAAAGCCCATCGAAACGCGAAGCCCTACTTGGCGTCCGCGGCTTGTCCCTCGCGCGCTGCTTCCCATGCCGCGCGGCGCGCTGCCGCCAGATGCGGATGCGCGGCTTCGGACTCATCGACGAACTCCTCGTCGTCGTCCACCGCCGTCGCCTCGGAGATCCACCACGCCAGGCGCCCCAACAACCGCATGTAAACGATCGCGCCGCCCATGATGATCATCGGCATGACGACGTAACCCGCCGGGCCGGCCAACCTCAACCCCGCACAGGCCGCCGCGGCGCCGCCGGTCAGCACCGCCGTCTCGAAGTAAAACAGCAGCCACGGCCCCGGGCATTTGAAGAGCGTCGACCAGACGCGCGGCGAGATCACCGCCAGCATCGAGTTTTCGAGCATCGTTCCCAAGAACGCCAGCGGAAACAAAAACAGCGGCCCCACCGACGCGATCCCCGCGGCGACCTCGGTCAGCATCGGCAGGCCCGAAGCGTGCGCGATCGCCATCACCGCCCACGACATCCCCGCGCCGACCAGTCCCGCGGCGCCGATCGCCGACGCCACTTGAAAGCACTCGCCCATCCATTCCAAGGGCGACCACGACGGAGGATCGTAAAACCTGTCGTGCCCTTCCGCACTCTCGCCGACGATCGCTAGAAACGTCGGCCCGGCGAACGTGAGCCACATGATCCCCACACCGATTCCGCCGAGCAGAATGAAGATCTCGGCAATCGACGCTGTGCTTTGAATCGGCGTGATGAGCGCGCTGATGATGATCCACGCCGCCAGGCCAAACAGAATCGACATCAGGGCCCAGCGGGCAATCACTTCCCCCGTCACGAGCATCGGCCATACGCCGGTGACGAGCGGCACAGCCGGGCGCACGGGCCGGGCGTGTCGCGATGGCTCGGGCGCTTTCACCATCCTGCCGCGGTCATCGGTGGTGAGGGCTCGCGCCGCGGCATGCTTCTCTGCTACCGCCACCGCAACTGGCGTCGGCGTGGGTCGCGGCGCGGGAGCCGTTACGGGGTCGAGTTGGTACTCCTCGCCCGCCGGGATGACCCGCGGGCCTTTCGCCGGTTTAGACGTCGAACGCTTCGCAACCGTCGTCGTCCGGCAGTCGGGGCACCGCAGCGCACTGCCGATCTGCGCGTCGGTCGCGTACATCAGCGTCTGGCACAACTCGCACACGACCGGGTGCAGCGTCGGCCCCGTCGCGGTGCGCTCCCAAGTTTTTTCGTCGACGCCCCACACTTCGAACTGCTCGCCGCTGAACGCGGCCGGCGCCTTCACGACCGTCGGCTTCGGCGGCGGCGGAATCACGTTCTTCCGGCCGCAGTCGGGGCATTCGACCTTCTTGCCCACGTTCGTCACCCGGGCGGTGATCCGCGTGGCGCACAGCGAGCACTCAAACGTCACGGTCTGCGGCCCCTCGTCCTCAATCGCCGGCCGCGGCGTCTCCGCCACTTGCGCCTTAGCGGCCCCCGCCGCCTGCGGCCCGCCACTCGCTTGCGTCTTCGCCAGCTCAATCACAAACACCAACCCACACTTTGCACACCGCGCCTTGCGGCCTGCATTCTGCTCGCGCACCCCCAGCCGCTCGTCGCACCCGGGGCAGCGAACAAATCTCGGCACAGGCTGCGGCGACTCAGGCGCGGGCATCGTGAACCGTGAGAGGAGCGGCGAAAAGATCGGCAAAGCGCCCCTCCATTGTACAACGACCCCAGCCAAATCGCCGCGCCGGTTCACTCCCCCGCCGCATTGCGATAGGATGACGCGCCGCCCCGAGATTCCTCCCCATCTGCGTC
>JANOIK010000250.1:0-4968 GCA_031407585.1 Planctomycetota bacterium
CCCACGGCCGGTAGAGATATTGTCAATTGTTGTGGATGAGGAGTTTCAGGCGGCGTCTTGCTGGGGCTTGATACCGTCGATGAACTGGACTCCTCATCCACAACAATTGACAATATCTCTACCGGCCGTGGGAAAGAAAGCAACGAAGAAGAAATCGCCGGCCACTTCCAAATCGGCGTCAGATTCCACCGGAGCCAAGAAAAGGCCAGAGATTAGGCAGCGATAAAAAGCGTCGCCGAAGGGTAAGAAGTCATTGAAGTCTCGGCCGCCAAGAAGGCCACGCCAGACTGCCCAGTCGTCCCGAATCAGGCTCCTTCGAGCGGTGGGACGCTGCAAAACCGAGAGCGGCGCGATCGGGCCCCAGGAGCTGGTCGAGTTGATGCTCCTTGTGCGGCAATGCCAACTGGATATCTCAGAGCCGGTACTTTCCGCCCAATGGTGCGGCGCTTCACGCCGATCGAAACCCAGAGCACTTCGGTGCCGAGTGCATCGTCGGATATCTCCCCCGACACGTCTACAAATCGTTTCGAGTCGCGTCGAGACCACGTCACCCCGTGGTTGACTAGGTTGACGAGCTCCACGGTCAGTCTGGTTTTCTAAAGAAATTCCCCGTGGACGCCAAATGCCCGCGTTTTCACCGGCCTTTTGCCGGTGAGCGGCGCCAGACTTTGAACAGCTGCTTCCAGACTGTTTGGAGTCCTTTCTATGTCACGCCGCACCCCCGGCCGCCGCAACCTCACCCCTCCGCTGGTAGCCCAAGAACTCGGCGTCGCCGTCGCCAAGGTAATTGGCTGGATCAGGGCTGGCGAGTTGCAGGCCCTTGATTTGGCGAACCGTGGCTCCACGCGGCCGCGGTATTCGATTTCGCCCGAGTCGCTTGAGGCGTTCAAAAAAGCTAGGCAAGTCGTTCCGCTCGGAGAACAGAGCGCAGCCGGCCGGTTGCGGCGCCAGTCGAAACGTAGCGTGAGGGAGTTTTTCTAAGTTCCGCTCGGCCTTGGGAGGTCTTCATTGAAATGCCCGACGCTCGCTGTTCCCGTACTGGCCACGCAGGCCAACACAGAATCCCCAGCGTCACTGCCAATTTCTCGGAGCTCAAATAATGCATCGTTCTACTTCTGCAACTGCGGACGCGCGGCTCCCCATGCTGCTGACATTGGACTTCGACAATCCCAAGTTGATCGACCAGGCCTTCCAAAGCGCGCTTCACGTCGTTGGACCCGGCGCGGGTGGAATCATTACGCAACGCTGCATGCAGCTGCTTTCCGCGCTCCGTGCATCGAAGAAGCTCGGGGACAAGCTTCGCAGCGACATATTGCATGCGATTGACCTGAAGCTGCCGTGCGAGCCTGGGGACCTTACGCCTCGGGTGGAGATTAAGTTTCAGACCGATCTCCGCCGTGACGCGATCTTGGCCGTGCTTGGGGACGAAAAATGGGCGTGGCTGGAGACGCAACTTGGGCAGAAGACATCGCGTTGGCTCCACATCGATTCTTAAGCGGGGGCGGCGTCGAGCCTTTAGGAAACGCTCACTGCACGCGCAACGGCGCCAGCCGAAACATGGGGAGAAGGCCATGACCTGCTCGATTTGCCAGGCTCGCGAGCACGCGACCGGCATGTACGTCGATGGTCGGCCGGCCTGCCAGGAGTGCCGCCGCATCCACCTCGCAAAGCGACGGCGGGGGAGCAAGGCAGTAGCGAGCGCGACGCCCTCGGTCAGCGCCCTGCCCGCGATTCGCGCGGTCAAATCCTTGCCGGGGCAGATTTACATGTTTTGAAAGTCACGAAAAAACGCCCGGACTCCGTCGCGGGCACAGCTCAAAGACAAATTGTGTGCAAGTTATGAGTTCCATTCAATCTGCCAAGGACCAAAAGGCGCCGGACACGACGGCAACCGCTGAAACCATCAGCCTCGACCAGATGCTCGCGCAACTCGACGACGTCATGTGGCTGACCTACAAGGCTTGGCCCGTTGGGTGGCGGAAAGCACTTGCGTCGAAGCTGCGGCATTGGTCCGTCGAGCTGCACGAAGACGGCGTGATCGCTGAATTTGAGAGGGCGCCGTGATTAAAAACACCAACCCCGCAGAACAGGCTTTCCGATGGACCTACGTAGCTATCGGATTAAGTTGAAAGCAGCCGCTCGCGCTGCCATCGACGCTGGCCGTCCGCTCACCGTCGCCGAAGGGAAGAATCCCGGCGCCGCGATGGGGAGCAAGTGGCAGCTTCAACAGCTGACCGTCGAGCGCGCCGGGGCGCTCATCGACGCGGTCGATCACCCCACGATCGGCATGCGGCTGGGTCCCGCCGGCGGCGTCATCGACTTCGACATCGACGGCCCGGATGAGTTGCGGGCGTTCGACGCTCTCCACGAAGGCGTCGACGGCCTACCGCAATACCCGACCTATGATTCGGGCCGTGAAGGGGGGGAGCATCGGTGGGCCGCGTTCGATGAACGGCTTACCGTAACGGGCGCCGCAACGATCAAGTACACGTCCCCAGCGGGAGATTCAATCACTGTCCGCATCGGCGCCAACGGCAAAGGTGCGCATTCCGTCATGCCCCCGTCGCGGCACGCCCAGAAGAGCAGCGACAAGCTAGAGACTTGGGCGTGGTCCGGCCAACGCTACGCTTGGCGGCCCGGCTGCGATCTTGAAACGCTGGGGCTGCCCAAGCTCCCCGAACCGGTGGTTGAGCGGCTGTTGGCGGCGCATGGGGCGAATGGCAGCAAGTCGCGCAAGACCGCGCCGGCCCCGGCCCCGAGCAAGCCGGCCGGCGGCGACGACGGAGTCCACGCTGCCGCACTCGCCGCCATGTTGGGGACGACCAAGGACATGGTCGACAACGCCGACGGATCGAAGCGGCTCTACTGCGTCGCTTGTCGAGCGGTTGAGCATGATCTATCTGACGCCCAGGCCGTCGCGACGATCAACAAGTATGCCGCCCAGACGCCGTTCCTCAAGCCGTACTCCGCGAGCGAGATACTCGACCGCGTCCGCGACGCCGAGAAGGAGGCGGAGCGCGGTTCGGCCGTCCTCATCGCCAATTTTGAGGAGATCGTGGCCGAGGACGACGGGACAACAAGCGAGAAGGCGCGGAAAATAATCACCGTGCCCAAGGCAATGGGTCAAATCATCGACGAGATTAACGCACGGACCGACAACTGGCCGCGGCGCGTAAGTAACATGCTGTTCGTCGACGACCCAACGCACGGAATCGACTACTTTGATCGCCGCACAACCGCCGGACTGTTTGGCTGGTTGAGGCGCAGGGCCGCCGTGAAGTGGGCGAAGGGCGGTTCGTTCGTCGCACAGGCCGAGCTGTTCGCGGAGATTGAGCGCACGACGAAGCGGTACGACGCAATCGAGGTGCTGCCGCACGAGCCGATGATCCCCGGCATCTATTATCGCGGCGTGGCGCCGCCCCCCGGCGACGGTTCGCACCTGCGGTCGCTGCTTGATCGGTTCCGGCCCGAAACGACGGTCGACCGCACCCTCATTCAAGCGGCCTTTATGACGGCGTTCTGGGGCGGAGCGTCGGGCCGGCGGCCGGCATTTGTATTTACTTCAGACGATGGCCGCGGCGTCGGCAAGACAACCGTTGCGGAGATGATCGCCCGCTTGTGCGGCGGATTCATCGACGTGAGTGCGAACGAGGACATCGAGACGATCAAGACCCGGATACTCACCCCGTCGGCCCGCACGACGCGCGTGGCGCTGTTGGACAACTTGAAAACGATGCGGCTATCGTGGGCCGAGCTGGAATCGCTCATCACCTCGCCCGTCATCAGCGGGCGGCAATTGTACGTGGGCGAGGGGCAGCGGCCGAACCTGCTGACGTGGTGTCTCACGCTCAACGGGGTGAGCATGGCCACCGATATGGCTCAACGATCCGTCATCATCAAGGTGGTCCGGGGCACGAATGCCGGCCCTTGGTATGACGAAACGACGGCCTACATCGACCAGAACCGGGAAGCGATCATCGGCGATATCATCGGCGCCCTGCGCGGTGAACGCCACAGCCTCGCCAGCTACTCGCGCTGGGCGACGTGGGAGAAGGACGTACTTTGCCGGTTGCCGGCCCCGGACGAGATCCAGCGGGTGATTCTGGAGCGGCAAGGCGAAGCGAACTGCGAGTTGGACGAAGCTGAGATTATTGAGCAGTACTTCGCCGATGAACTGACAAAATACAGTTACCGCCCGCAGACCGACCGAGTGCGTATCCCCGTGTCGGTCGTCGCCAGCTGGTTCAGCAAGGCCGTAGGTGAGCAGACCAGGACCGCGTCGGCCAGCAAGCGGCTCCACCAGCTGGCCACCGAGAGTCTTATTACGCGACTGGCCCGTGAACCATCGCGAACGCATGGTCGTTGTTTCGTGTGGACAGGGCCAGCCGCGGACATCTGCAGCCAGCCGATCGCCAACGATTTGCAGGAGAGGATGGCCCGAAACCAGAACTGCCATCGGTGAGACGCTGAGGACGCTTAGGACGGTTGGTTCCTTATGTGACATTCATGAACGTCAAAACACCCCATCATCCTTGACGTGATTACCACAAGGAAAACAAGCGTCCTAACCGTCCTCGGCGTCACCTGCACCTGTTTTCTCCCTCGGCTGAGGGAGTCTCAAGTAATGGCAAAACAAGTCGTGCGCTGGCTTCAATGAGCTCTGGCAGACACGAACTCACGAGGGCCCGGGACGCGCAAGGAGTTCTGGGCGTTGCTGGTTCCCGTGTAGCACAGCAGGTTGAGCACGCCGAGCTGCCAGGCCGCCGGCGCTTCTGCCCCCCCCGCGTTGAGTCTGCCCCCCGCAGTGGCTGCGTTGATCGCTCGCGCCGCATCGCGTTGGTCGGGGGGGTCGCTGATGACCGCCTCCAGGCCTGCCCAGCGTGCGCCGACGTTAGCTTGCAGGGCCGGCCAGTCGCGATGCATCCGGGCTGTGGGGCCTCGACGTCTCGAGTCTTCCGAGTTGGCTGC
>JANOIK010000359.1:0-16994 GCA_031407585.1 Planctomycetota bacterium
GGCCGCGGCGCTCAAATGCCGATGCGGCGACAGCTACAACATACTGAGTTGGGACTGGAACGCGGTGCACGTGCCGGCCATGGGCGACGGGCCGATCCGCGTCGGTCGGCAGCAGGGTCGCATGTTGGCGGCGGCGCTGCGGGCCCGCGGCGTGGTTCCCGCGCGAACGCAGATTATCTCGCACAGCCTGGGCAACGTCGCGTCCGCGCAGGCGGCGGTTTGCCTGAGCGACTTGGGATGCTTCGCGCAGCTCACGTTGCTCGACCCGCCGACGTCGATGCACGAAGTGATCTTCGACCAGCTTTGCGTGACGCGGCATGCGCGGTGCGTGGAGAACTACTGGGCGCCCGGCGTGGCCGGCTACGGCGGGCATGTGAGCCGGCCCGGCGTGCAAAACTACATCGTGCGGGGCCCGTGGCCGGTGCTGGGCGTGGTCGACTTGAGCCGTTCCAGCCACGTGCACGTCATGGAGTGGTATTACTGGACGATTCGCTGCCCGTCGAATGCGTGTGGGTTTCAGAAGAGCGTGTTCGTGCACTGCTGCGGGCGCGGGGGAGTCGATGGGCCGACGCCGGCGATCGAGTCGCCCGCGGAGGCGCCGATCGAGACGGCGGAATTGGGGCCGTTGCTCGAGAGCGAAGGCGAGGTGACGTGGGACGAGGATGCGTCCGCGCCGCCAGCCGTTGTCACGAAGTAACGGCGCCGCAGCGCCAGGCGTGGATTTAGCAACGCTCGCTTTGCGACGCGAACGCGCCGCGAGCGGCGAGGATAAATATTGAACCCGCGTTGACCGGTTCGCCTACACTTCGCTCGCGGGCGTGAGCGCGTCGGCGGGGTCGCGTAGCCGGTAGCCGATGCCGCGCACCGTCTGCACGAGATCGGCGTGGGCGCCCATCTTCTTGCGCAGCGCCCGAATGTGGACGTCGATGGTCCGCTCCAGCACGAGCGCGTCGTCGCCGAGGGCCACGTCGATCAGCTCCGCCCTCGTAAACGCGCGGCCCGGCTGGCGCAGCAGCGCGCACAGCAGGCCGAACTCGCTGGGCGTGAGATCGAGCGCTCGGTCCGCGGCCGTCGCCCTATGGCGGCGGCGGTCGATCATGATGCCCTGGCTCACTAGGATGTCGCGGTCGGCGCTTCCCTGCTCCTTGCGGCGGAGCAGGGCGTTGATGCGCTGCAGCAGCACCTTCACGCTGAACGGCTTGGTCACGTAGTCGTCGGCGCCCACCGAGAATCCGACAAGTTGGTCCGATTCTTCCGAGCGGGCCGTGAGCATGAGTACCAGCACGTTGCTGGTCGCGGGGTCGGCGCGCAGGAGCCGGCACACCTCAAGCCCCTCGATCATGGGGAGCATGAGGTCGAGCACCACGAGATCGGGGCACCGCAGGCGGATTTCGCGCAGTCCCTGCTGGCCGTCGGCCGCAAGCTGGGTTTCGTAGCCCTCTTGCGTGAGGTTGTAGTCGAGCACCTCGGCAAGTGAGGCGTCGTCTTCGACGATCAGGATGCGAGCTTTCGACATATTGGCGCGCCGGTGGGCGTCGGTCGTGGCGCCGAGGAGGTCCTCCGTCGGGGTGCCGCGCGGCGCCTGTCGGGCGTCGGTGCGGCGATAGCGACGATGGAATTCGTCCTCAGCGAGGCTGAGCGGTTCAGAAGGAAATGCTGTCGTGTCGGTGGCGGGCGATTTCCCCGTCAACAAGGTAGATGACATCCTCGGAAATGTTTGTGGCATGATCGGCAATCCGTTCGACGTGTCGCGAGGCGGAATAAAAGTGGAACGCCGGCTCGACCTCCTGGGGATTGATTTGCACCAGGTCGTAAAGGTCGGAAATGAGCTGGCGGTTGAGTTCGTCAACCAGGTCGTCCCGCAGGCAGACCTCCCGGGCGGTGTGCAGGTCGAGCCGCACGAACGCGTCGAGCGAGTCGCGAAGCATCGTCAGCGCAATCTCGACCATCTCGTCCAGGTGCGCGGGCATCTGAAATTCGGGGTGAAGGACCAGGCTGTGCGTGCGCTCGCAGATGTTGACTGCGAGATCGGCGATGCGTTCTAGGTCTCCATTGATCTTGAGCACGGTCGCCACCCGGCGCAGGTCGACGGCCACTGGCTGGTGGAGCGCGAGGATCTTAAGGCACTCTTCCTCGATCTCGACCTCGCGGTAGTTGACCGTCTCCTCGCTGGCGATCACTTCTTGGGCGATCTCGACGCGCAGCTCGCGCAGCGACTGCACGGCGCGAAACACCATCTGCTCGACCAGAGACGACTGGCTGAGCAGGTTCTGTTCGAGGGCTTCAAGATCGCGCTGCAGGTGGATTGACATAAGAGTGAACCGCCAAGTACGCCAAGGACGCCAAGGGGGAGGGGAGGGGGAGTGTTTTAGATTGAGTTGTTTATTGTTTACTTGCTAATTCTTACAGGAGCGGTTTTTATGACCCGTCGCGGTGGAACTTAGCACGCACTATGCCCCAAATCTTTCTTCCTTGGCGACCTTGGCGTACTTGGCGGTTAATCTCCTACCCAAACCGCCCCGTGATGTAGTCTTCCGTTTGCTTCTGTCGGGGCTTGGTGAACAGGTCGGTCGTCGCGCCCGTCTCGATAAGCCTGCCTTCGTAGAAGAATGCAGTCTGATCCGACACCCGAGCCGCTTGCTGCATGTTGTGCGTGACGATGATGATCGTGTAGGCGTTCTTCAGCTCGAAGATAAGGTCCTCGATCCGCGCGGTGCTCTTGGGGTCGAGCGCAGAAGCGGGCTCGTCCATCAACAGCACGTCGGGGTCGGTGGCCAGCGCTCGCGCGATGCACAGCCGCTGCTGCTGACCTCCGGAGAGTTGGAGCGCCGACTCGCTCAATCGGTTCGACACCTCGTCCCACAGGGCCGACTGCTTGAGGCTCTTTTCGACGATCTCGTCCAGCGCCGAGCGGTTCTTCACGCCGGCGACGCGGGGGCCGTAGGCCACGTTGTCGTAAATCGACTTGGGGAACGGGTTCGACTTCTGGAAAACCATGCCGACGCGCTTGCGCAGCTCGACGACGTCCATGCGGGGCCGGTAGATGTTCTCGTCGTCGAGCAGGATTTCGCCCTCGACGCGCGTGCCCTCGATCATGTCGTTCATACGGTTAACGCATCGCAGGAACGTGCTCTTGCCGCAGCCCGAGGGGCCGATCAGGGCGGTGACGCAGTTCTGCGGCATCGAGAGCGAGATGCCATGCAGGGCCTGATTGGCGCCGTAGAAAAAGTTGACGCCCGCGGCGACGACCTTCTGGGGGCGCTGGAGCATATCGTCGACGGTTCGCATGTCGTGCGCTGTTTCGAATCGCGGCGTCGCCAGCCGCGGCGGGAGGGATTGCGACCTCGACGGTTGCGACGAGACTTCAGTCATCATTCTGTCGTACCGAGGCATGGCCGTCACCTGGACATTTCCATTGTCGCGACGCGCGTCTGTTAAAATCTCTTGACCGCCGGAATCCCCGAGCGGCCTGCCCATCACCACTGCCAGTCACTAACTCTGTTCGCTTTACCACCGAATCCGCTTTCCAAACCGCTGCCGCAAGAACACGGCCGTCGCGCTCAGCGCCACCAGCACCACGAGCAGCACCACAATGCCAGCGGCCGCGACGTGGTGGTAGGCTTCGTCGGGCTCTTCGGTCCACTTGTAAATGGCCAGCGGTAAAGCGGTGAATTTGTCGTTGACTCCCTGCGGCAGGAACATGACGAACCCCGCCGCTCCGATCGCCACGAGCGGCGCCGCCTCGCCGAGCGCTCGCGCCAGAGCCAGGATCACGCCCGTCATGATCCCCGGCAGTGACGCCGGCAGCAATTGATGCCACACCGTCTGCCACCGCGTGGCGCCCAGGGCGTAGGACGCCTGGCGGATCGTGTTAGGAACCGCTCGCAGGGCTTCCTGCGATGCAAGGATGACGATGGGCAGCACGACCAGCGTCAGCGTGAGGGCGCCGGCGAGAATGCCGGAGCCCATCTTCAACCCGCGGACGAACAGGCCCAGACCCAAGATGCCGTAAACGATCGAGGGCACACCCGCGAGATTTGCGATATTGGTCTGCACCAGCGCCCGCCAGCGGCTCGGCGGCGCGTACTCTTCCAAATACACCGCGGCGCCGACGCCGATGGGCACGGCAAACAGCGCGGTGAGCAGGATGAGGTAGATGCTGCCAACCAGCGCGGCAAGCACGCCGGCCTTCAGGGGGTCGAGCTGCGAGTCGTAGCTCGTGAGGTATTGCCAGTCGAGCCAGCCCCAGGCCCAGGAAATCACTTGCCAAAGCAGCAGCACCAACACGCCCAAGCTGAGGAACGTGCAGCCGGCGCACAGCCACGCAAACGCCGCCGAGGCGGCATGGGCGTAGGGACGGCGAGCGTTTTGGACGATGGAGCTCATTCGTATTGCTCGCGCATGCGTTTGAGAATCCACTGCGCGAGCACGTTCAAAGCCAGCGTGGTGAGAAACAGCGTCAGCCCCACGGCGAAGATCGTTTGATACTCGATCGTGCCGCGCGGGGTGTCGCCCTTAGTCGTCTCGACGATGTAGGCCGTCATGGTCTGAATCGTCTTGAGCGGGTTGAGCGTCAACTGCGGCAAGTGGCCGGCGGCGAGCGCCACAGCCATGGTTTCGCCCACCGCGCGGGCGATGGCCAGCAGAAACGACGCCATGATTCCCGACAGCGCCGCGGGAACAATGACGCCGGCGGTTACGTCCAACTTGGTCGCGCCGAGCGCGTAGGCGCCTTCCCGCAGCGACCGCGGAACCGATCGCAGCACGTCCTCGCTCAACGAGACGATCATCGGCAGAATCATGATCGCCACGACGATGCTCGCGTTGAGCGCGTTGAAGTGGTCCGCCGAGGGAAACATCGATCGCACCAGCGGCGAGACGAACACGATGGCCAGATAGCCGAACACGACGGACGGAATGCCCGCCAGGATTTCGAGCAGCGGCTTGATGATGTCGCGAACCAGAGGCGAGGCGTATTCGCTGAGATAAATCGCGGCGCCGAGCCCCACGGGGATCGCGATGACCGCCGAGCCGAACGCGACGAGGAACGTTCCGCAGAAGAGCGGCCAAATGCCGAACCGACCGGGGCTGGCGTGCGGGGCCCAACTGGTCCCGGTAAAGAATTCGATGACCGAGACCTTGCTGAAGAACTGCAGCGACTCGTACGCGAGAATCGCGACGATGCCTACGGTCGTCAGCACGCTGACCGCCGCGCAGAGCCACAGCGCCACCCCCACCACGGACTCGCCCCAACGGCGCCGCCCGGCAGACGCCGCGACGTTCGCAGAAGGTTGGGCCGTCGATGTGGACATTGCAAGTTACCCTTATCCGCGACGGTTCTTAACCGTCCTTTACTTCGCGGCGCCCGCCCGTGCCTTCACTGCCGCGTCGAATACTTCGCGATTCGCTTTGGCGATTTCATCCGTCACTTCGACGTAGCCGCGCTCGGGGGCGATTTCGTGCACGTTGTCCAGGTAATACTCGAGGAACTTCACCACCTCGGGCCGATCGAGGGCCGAGGTCCGCACGTAGATGAACAGCGGCCGGGAGAGCGGGCGGTACGTTCCGTCGCGCACCGTTTCAGGCGCCGGCTGCACGGGGCCGTCGCCGGCGTCGACGCCCAGCAGTTTGAGCTTGTCCTTGTTCGCGGCGTAGTAGGCGTAGCCGAAATAGCCCAGGGCGCCCGCGTCGCCAGCGACGCCGGTGACCAGGTCGTTGTCGTTTTCGCTTCGCTGGAAGTCTTGCCGCCCGCTGCCTTCTTCGCCGTTGATTTGCTCGGTAAAGTAGTCGTACGTGCCCGAGTCTGTTCCCGGGCCGTAGAGCTTGAACGGCTCGTCGGGCCAGTCGGGGTCGACGTCGCTCCACTTGGTGATGGACTCTTCGCTCTCGGCGCGCCAAATGGTTTTGAGCTGCTCGACCGTGAGCGACTCGCACCAGTCGTTCTTGGGATTCGCCAGGACGGCCAAGCCGTCGAACGCGATTTTGAGCTCGATGTAATCAATCTTGGCGGCTTCGCACGCCGCCTTCTCTTCGTCCTTAATGGTCCGCGAGGCGTCGCAAATGTCGATCTCGCCCGCGGCAAACTTCTTCATGCCGCCGCCGGTGCCGCTTTGGCTGACCACGACCTTGATGTCGGGGTCAACGGCGTTGAACTTCTCCATTACCGCGCCGGAGATGAGGAACACGGTGCTCGAGCCATCGACGCTGATGACCTTGGTCTCGCCGCAGCCGACTGCTAGCAGCAAGCAGGGGCCGAGGAGCGCCGCGAGCGGCTTGTGCCGATTCCGGACGCGTGGACGTAGATTTGCCGTGGGTGCCATCGTCGCCGCAGTCTCCATGCGTTTCACAGGGGGGCCAAACCGCCGTGGCCCGAGCGAGCAGTCTAAGCGCCGATTGTTAAGATCATGTTAAGGATTTGTGAATTGGTCACGCAATGCCGGGGAATGCGATGTCTAGGCTGTTTGGGTTGGCGGAGCGCAGGGGCCACGTTCAGCCGCGGGTGGAGATGCCGATTGACTAGCCGGTTTTCGCCTCAGGGCCGGCGAGGGGAAGTTGCACCGAGAACGTGCTTCCCCGGTGCGGCTCGCTGCGGACCGCCACGCTGCCCCCCATCGCCTGACAGAGGTGCTTCACGATCGAAAGCCCCAGCCCCCTCCCGCCCAATTACCGCGACCGAGCCTTTTCGACCCGGGAAAAACGCTCGAACAGATGGAGATGGTGTTCCGCGGGGATGCCCACGCCCGAGTCCGTGACGTCAATGGTCGCCATCCGCTCGCTCGTTTGGCACCGCACCGAGACCTTCCCGCCGGCGGGGGTGTACTTGATGGCGTTGTCCACGAGATTGCTCAGAATCTGCCGCAGGGCTTCCTCGTCGGCATGTACCCGAATGCTCGCGTCGTCAACGAGGTTTTCCAACACCAGCTCACGAGCGACAGCTTGCGGCTCGTAATCCGCCAGGCATCGCCGCACCACGCGAGCGACCGAGACGTCGGCCAAGTCGAGCGGCGCCTGGCCCGACTCGATGCGCGCCAAGCTGAGCATGTCGAGGATCAATTCCTGCAGCCGCCCGGCCTGCTCGTCGATGCGGTTGAGAAACCGCTCGCAGTGCACCGGATCATTGCGGGCGCCGCCGAGCAGCGTCTCGGTGTACGCTTTGATCGAGCTGAGCGGCGTCTTAAGCTCGTGCGACACGTTCGCGACGAACTGCTGCCGCATGTGCTCCAGGCGTCTCATTTCACTGACGTCGCGAAGCACCAGCACAACGCCGGGAGGTGGGTCGCCGGGCAGCGGCGTGGCAAGCACGTCGAACGTGCGGGGCGAACCAGTGCGCCATGTCAGCTCGCAGTTAGTGAGCTGCTTCGACCGCAGGGCTCGATGCACGGCCTCGCGTAGCTCGTGGCTGCGGACGGCCTCGAGCAGGCGCAGCCCCTCCACCTTTTCGGGCCGAAACCCCAGCAGCCGGCCCGCCGACGCGTTCGCAAACAGCACGCGCTCGTCGCGATCGACCGCGATCACGCTTTCGCTCATCCCCTCGAGCACCGTGGACTGCGTCTGGCTCGTGCTGCGAAGCTGCCGCTCGCCCCGCGCAAGGCGCTGACTGGCCTCCGCCAGGGCGCGGGCGACGTCGCCAAACTCGTCGCCGTTCATCGACTGCACCGAGAGCCGGTGGTCGTACTGGCCGGCAGTGAGGGCGTCCGCCGCGATCGCGAGATCTCGCAGCGGCCGCGTCGCTTGGGCCGTAAGCCACGCGGCGAGGGCCACGGACAAGGCGGCCGCGACCACGCCGATCGCCGCGGTCCAGCGGGTCAGCCCTACGATTTCGGCCTCGAGCCCCTGTGTGGGCGCGGACGCTCGAACCACGCCGACGGTCGCCCCATCGGCGTCGATGCGAATCGCGATGTAACGCTGGCGTTCTCTCAGGGTTGGGCTCGTGCGGCGCGCGTCGCCGACGCCCGAGCGCATCGCCTCGATAATCTCAGGCCGCGAGCGATGGTTTTCCATGGCCTCCACGGAGGCGAGGTCGGCCTGTGCCGAGTCGGCCAGCACGCGCCCCTGCGGATTGATGAGCGTGAGCCGTAGGCCCGATTTCTCGCCTATGTCGCGAACCATCGCCTGCGCCTCGGCGTCGGGCTCGTTGGACAAGTGGTCCTCCAACAGCCGGCCCGCGGCGATGGCGGTCGTTTGCAGTCGCTCATCCAGCTCGCGGATAAGCAGATTCTCATACGTCCGCGAGAACAGGAGCGTGAGCAGCAGGATGGCCGAAAGGCTGAGCGCCGCGAAGGACGCCAGCAGCTTCCAGAACAGGCTGGGACGCCGCGCGGGGCGGGAGGGGTCGGATTGGGTGGGAGTGGCCAGCAACGGGTGCTCAGGAAGATTAATCGCCAACGACGCCGACGGCGAAGAAGGGCAGGGCGAAGGGATGGGGGGACGCAATCACCCAGAGAGCACAAACGCACGAAGCGGGCAAGTGGAAACTCGCGCTGGCCGTGATACGCCAAAGCACGGAATCGTTAAGCCCGCGTGAGCGACAGGTGAACGATTCGAGTTTCGCGCTACGTGTACCGCACATCGCGGAACTGGGGCTCGAAGAATGCCGGCAGCAGGGCGTCGACGCGCAGCAGGCCGGCGCGGGTGAGACGGATTCGGTCGTCGTCGACGACGATGTAGCCGTCGCCGGCGTATTCATCCCACGCTGATCGCCACTCATCGACAATGTCGACGCCGTACTTCGCGGAGAAATACGCGGGGTCGAGATACCCGCGCTTGAGCTGCAGGATCATCTCGCGGATGAGCGCCTGCCGCGGCGTGATCCGCAGCGCTCGGCTCAGCGGCAGCCGGCCGGCTTCGAGCTCGCCGCAGTACTGGTCCCACTCGGCGAGATTCTGGTAGTGCACGCCAGAAATGTGCCCGAAGCTCGCGATTCCGGTGGCCAGCAGGTCGCTTCCCCGCCACAGATTATCGCGGTAGCTGAAGTTCACCCGCTCAGGATGGCGAACCATCGTGTACGCGCTGGAAACGGAGTAGCCCGCCGCCCCGAACTGGTCGAAGGCGTAGTCAACCCAGCCGCGCTTGGCAGGCCAATCGGCGACTGGCGTTTCGATTTGATTCCCGAGGATGTCCTTCGAGTACACCGTGTTGAACGGCAGCTCCATCTGGTAGATGGTCACGCTGTCGGGTTCGAGCTCCAGAGCCCGCCGCACGGTTTCGCGCCACTTGTCGTCCGTCTCGCCGACCATGCCGGCGATCAGGTCGATGTTGACGTTGGGGAACCCCGCCGCGCGAATCCAGGGCCACGCGCGGTAAATCTCCGGCGATTCGTGGGCCCGGCCGTTTTCGCGGAGCACCTCGTCGTCGAAATGCTCGACGCCCAGGCTGAGCCGCGTGACGCCCAACTCGCGGAGCGCCCGCACCTTCGGCTCGCTGAGCGTGCCGGGCTCACACTCGAAGGTGACCTCCTCGGCCTTGTCCCAGTGAATGTTCGCCTGCAGGCGATCGACGAGCCGCCGGAGCTGTTTCTCGCTGAGAAACGAGGGCGTGCCGCCGCCGAAATACACGAACCGAAACGGCCGCCCGCCCATCGCGGGCACGCGGCTCACCAGCTCGATCTCGCGAGCGAGCGCCGAGACGTAGCGCTCCACCTGGTCGCCGTTCTTGTCGGTGAACACCTTGAAGTAGCAGAACTTGCACCGCTTGCGACAGAACGGAATGTGCAGATACAAGCCCAGCGGAACATCGGCCGGCGGCGCGTCGAGGGCCGCCCGCACTTCGCCCACCTGGTCCGCCGACCACTGGGAAAACGGCGGATAGTTGCTGATGAAGTAGCTGCCGACTTCAGTCTTGGTGGCTTCTGCGGTCATGAATTTATTTTACAGAGGATTCTTGCCGCGAACCGCGCGAATCTTCGCAAATGATTGGGATTAACCACCAAGGCACGAAGACACCAAGGAAGAGCAAGGCAAGTGAATCGGAGAGAAGGAACACTAATCAACACTAATAATCACCTTTCCAAAATTAGCGAGAATTAGTGTTAATTAGCGTTCCTCCAGTCTTCTTTTCCTTGGTGTCTTTGTGTCTTGGTGGTTTTCTCCTGATTCGCGTTTATTCGCGTGATTCGCGGTTCACTGTCTTGGAACCGATGCAGTACAAAACGCCGTCGGTGTTGCCGATGACGATGCGGCCGTCGCTCACCGCCGGTGAGGCGATGAACTGGCCGCCGACGTCGGTTTGCCAGGTCTCTTTGCCGGTGGTCATGTCGACGGCGTGCAGTCGCCCGCGCATCGTCCCTGCGAGCGCGATGCCGCCCACGATCACGGGAGAGCTCTCGGCCCGGGCGCGCAGACGGAAGGCCCAGATTTCCTCGCCGGTCTGCGGATTCAATGCGACGATGCGCTTGTCGTGCGTCCCCAGAACCACCGCCTGGTCGTTGACGGCCGCCGCGTGAATCTGTTCGCTTTGGCCCTTCTGCCCGAACTTCCACACGCTGGCGAGCGGCTTGATCGTCATGCCATGAAACATGCCGCCCGCGGTGCAGAAGTAAACGTGACCGTCGATGACCGCGGGCATGCCGTCGGCCGGTCCGCCGATGTCGATGCTTTCCAGGTCCTTGCCGGTCGCGGCGTCGACCGAGTGCAGCAGCCCGTCGCACCCCGCGACGAGCACGCGGCCCTCGACGACCGTGGGCCAGGATCGCAGCGGCTGGTCGATCGTGAACGTCCAGACTTCCTTGCCGTCGGCAGCGCCCAGCGCGATCAGATCGCCCGAATCGGTGGCGATCAGCACGTGCTCGCCGTCGACATTCGGCGCCGCGTAGAGTGCCGTCTCGGTCTCGAACTTCCACAGCTCGGCGCCGTCCTTGAGCGCGAGCGCCCGCACGACGCCGTTGAAGTCGATGCAGTAAATCCGGTCGTCGCGAACGGCCGAGCCGGCGATGAAGCCGGTGTCCTCGAACTTGCGGGTCCAAGCCTTCGACCCGTCGGCGAGCTTGATCGCGTGAAACGTGCCGTCGATGTCGCCGACGTACACGATGCCGCCAACGATGGATGCGGTGGCCTCGAAGGCGGACTCTTCCGACTCGTAGGTCCAGAGGATGTCCAGCGGTCCATTGAGCGGCGCGTCCACGGCGCCGGTGGCGTTGGCGTCGCCGCGGATGAGGGGCCAGTCGTTGTGCTCTGGCTGCGACGGGGAGTCGGTTGCCGGTGCTTGCTTAGGCGCTAGGGGCGTCTCTTGGCGGCTGCAGCCTGGCGCGGAGGCGATGGCGCCAATCGCTAGTAGCGCGCACGTTGCTGCAACGCTGACATGCGAGCGGCGTTCGTGGTCAGTACGCTGCTTCATAGAGCGCCAGGAAGTCGGATTCGGCGAGCGGGATGGGGTTGAACGTGCCGGTCCATTGTTTGGTGGCGCCCGCGGCGAGTTGTGACAGGCGGCCGCGGTCGACCCCCCGATCTCGCAGGCGGGCGGCGAGCCCGGCGGCCACGGCGCTCTCGGCAAGAAAATCGGCGACGGCCGCCGCGCCGCTCTGCGGCGCCGAGCCGTTAAGCGACAACTCCGCCGCGTCCCAAAGGTCGGCGTACGCGCCGTTGACCGCGGCGCCGTTGCGACGCACGACGTGCGGCAACATGAGCGCGACGGCTTCGCCGTGAGCAACGTCGAAATCAGCGGTCAGGGGATTGGCCAGGGCGTGCCCGGCGCCGAGCATCGAATTCTCGATGGCGAGTCCGGCGAAGCAGGCCCCAAGCTGCATGGCGCCGCGCGCTTCCAGGTCATCGGGATGACGAATCACGCGCAGGAAGTTTGGCGCCAGATGCCGCCACGCCTCGCGGCTGAACGCCATCGACAACGGCGTGCGCACCTTGGTCACGGCCGTTTCGACCGCGTGAGCCAGCGCGTCGAATCCCGTGAGCGCGGTCACGCGCTCGGGCTGAGTGAGCGTTAGTTCGGGGTCGAGCAGCGCGACGCGGAACGCCGCACGTTTGTCCCCGCACGCCATCTTCACGTGCGTCTCGGCGTCGGAAATGAGAGCGAACGATTGCGTTTCGCTGCCGGTGCCCGCGGTCGTAGGGACGGCGATCATCGGCAGGAGCGGGCCCGTGGCTTTGCCCTGGCCCCAGTAGTCTTGGATCCGCCCGCCGCAGGAGTACAGGAAGTTAATCCCCTTCGCACAATCCATGCTGCTGCCGCCGCCGAGGCCGATGATCGCGTCGGGCGAGAAGTCCTGAGCGATTTTCAAGCCGGCTTCGATGTGGGCCGTCGTCGGATTCTCGCGCAGGCCGTCGAAGAGTTGCGTCGCGAGGCCGACGGAGTGCAGCGCATCGAGCCCCCGCTGAGTGTGCCCCGCCGCGACAACGCCCGGATCGCTGACCACCAGAACGCGTGCGATATCGCCCAACGAGCGCACAAGGGCGCCTAGCTCCGGCAGCCTCCCGGCGCCAAACACAATCCGCGTCGGCAAGACAAAATCAAACGAATTCATCGCACGCGGAAGGGGAAAGGGGAGGGGAGTTAACCGCAGATGAACGCAGATAAACGCAGATTTGAATCAAAGAAAGAGAAGAAGATATGCTTGCAGCTTCGCTTCTTCCCGATCTGCGTTCATCTGCGTTCATCTGCGGATAAATTGCCTTGTTATCCGGTCTGAAGCGCACGGCTGCGGTAGAGGAACTCAATGAGATTCCCCTCATGCGGCTGCAGCCAGTCGACTTGCGGCGTGGGGATGGGGCCGAGGTTGAGCCGATCGATGTGCGTCGCGGCGATCAGCTCGCGGCGGAATTGCTCGTCGTTCGTGATCGCCGTGCCCACGAGCGTCGGACCGATCTCGGCAAGCATCTTCTCCTGAGGGCAATCGACGACCGCCACAGCGGGGAACATGTACTCCTTGTTGGCGCCGGGGCACTCGGGCGATTGGCAGTGCCACACCGTCGGGCGCAAATATGCGCACGTGGGTTGCTCGACCAGTCGCGGACCGTAATCCGCCGTGGCGTGCGTGGTGCGCGGGTCGGCCAGGTCGCGTTCGATGGCGTGCCAAATCGCGGCGCCTGCGCCAGGCGTCGTGAACGCCGCGAGACCCGCCTTGGGGTCCTCCGGCGGCAGCGCTTCGATCGGACCAAGTCGCTCGGCGAGCGCGGCGGCGATCTCCTTGCCGTGACGCGGCGTGTAGATGCTCGAGCAGTTGATGCAGCTTCGGCCGCCGTTGCGGTAGACGCTGTCGACCATGAGGTCCAGATGCTCGCGCCAATCGTCGGCCGCGTCGGCACCCAGCAGGATCTTGCTAAAGCCGGGGCCGTGAACCTGCACGCGCGGATTGCCGGAATACTGCTGCACGGTTTGCGGCCCGCCGAAGATCATGCTGCGCCCGCAGGACTGCAAGATGGCGCCGCCGATGTCCGCCCCGGCGCCGGGGTAAATCGCGATGGCCTCGCCGGGGATGCCGGCTTCGAGCATCGCAGCCGCCACGCGGTAGGGCGTCCACGGCTCCTGCGATCCGGGCTTGAGCATGAGCCCGATCTGCAGCGCGACCACCGGCAGCCAGAGCGTGTGCACGCCGGGCGAGTTCGAAGGGAGCACGGCGCCGAGCACGTCGGTCTGCGCTTGGTAGCTCACCGTGACGGCACGCCCCTCGTCGCCGTAGCCGCGGGCCAGAATGTTGAGGTCGAGCCCGCGCGTCAGGGCGTCGAGGATCTTGTCGATGTTCTTGAGCACGAAGGCGTTCTTCGTGACGTTGCCGCGTACCATCGCGAGCGGCATGCCCGTGGTCGCACTCGTCGCGGCAACGAACGCGTCGGGCGACTGCTTCGAGTCGCCTACGGCAAGCGTCCCGGATTCAAACAACTCGCCGGCCTTCTTGCAGCGGTCGATTAGCTCCGCCGGCGAAAGCGATTGCAGCGCCACGCGAGCGCGCTTCGACTTCTTCGCATCGCGAGAAATGATGCCGCCGCCAACCGTGTTGACGCGCGCGACAACCTCGCCGGTGACGAAGTGCCGCACCTCGTCAACTTCGAGCGACTCGTAGGGTTCGCCCCATCGGATGGCAGGAAGTGTGATCATGGCGAACTTTCGGCAAGAGCTGGCCGTCTTACGAGGTCACAGCAAATCTCAACTCGTCGACCTCAACCCATGTGCAAAGCTCTTCCGGCGAGTTTTCATCGACTTCGAACTCGTAGCTCGAGGAAGGCGTCGGCAGAGATTCGCCCGATTGATGCATGAGGTCGAGGTGCATATCCACGGCTTCGGCAATCATTTGTCTCGCCTGCTCGACAGTCGAACCTGTGGCAATACACCCAGGCAGATCGGGAACGTCGACGCTGTAGCCCGTGCCAGTTCGTCGAATGATGACAAAAAATCTCATATCGTCGAATCTACTCGTTGAGGCCCGCTTGCTTCAGGATTGACGCAGCGGTTTTTGGGTGAAGCTCGTCGCCGGGCTTGCCGGCAACCGTGACAGTCCCGGGTTTTTCGTCATGTTGAAATTGACGGTGACTTCCGCGCTGTCGCACTTGCTCCCAGCCATCGTCCTTAAGTCGACGAATGATCTCGCGTACCTTCATTCGCCGAACTACTTTCAGTATACGCCGACAGTCGTCGCGTCGGCCAATTCGTGGAACGGCCGCACGCCGCTCACGCCGTCCCACGGATACGTGGCGTACGGCGGTTCGCGTTCGCCTTCGTCGCGCTCCAGGAAGCCGGGGACGAAGAACTCCTTGGTGAGGGTCGTCAGCTTCACGCGGCCCGTGCCGCCGTAGGCGACCGGCTTATCGTAGTCCTCGAACTCCACCACCTCGACCACCGCCCGCGGTTGCGGCGCGTGGTAGGTGATCTTGTATCCGTTCGCCTTGGTCACGGGCTCGCTGCATGCGAGGCCCATGAGCGTATTGCCGTACGTGGGCGTCATGTAGATGCCGCTGGTCTCGGGCGGGCCGCCGAACAGCTCCTCGATGCAGAACCGCGTCCACTGCGGCGTGAACTCCGTGCCGCCGGAGAAGATGCCCGTGATGCCCGTGTCGGCGAGCGTGCGGCCTTGCTCCTCGAGCGCGAGGCACAGCGCCTCGATGAGCTTCGGCGTGCCGAACATGCACTTCACGTCGTGGCCGGCGCCGAGGATCGAGATCGCCTGCTCGATGCAATGCTTCTTGTACGCCTCGAGGTGCTCCATCCAGCCCTTCTTGATGAGCTTGATGACCCACCGCGGATCGAGGTCGATGCAGAACGAAATGCCGCCGCGGTGCTGGGCGAGATGCTCGACCGCGAGCCGCAGCCGCCGGGGGCCGCTGGGGCCGAGCATCAGCCAGTTCGAGCCGATCGGGAAGTACTTCTCGGGCAGCGTGTCGCTGAATAGTGAGTAATCCGTCCGAAAATCGTCGACCGCGATGCGGCTCTTCGGAATGCCCGTCGTGCCGCCGGTTTCAAACACGTACACCGGCTTGTCGGCCAGCGCCTGCGGCACCCAGCGCCGCACCGGCCCGCCGCGCAGCCACTCGTCCTCGAACGGCGGGAACTTCTTGAGGTCTTCGTAGCACTTGACCTCCTTCAGCGGATCGAACTTCAGCTCGCGCCGCTTCTCGAGCCAGAACGGGCAGCCCGTCTTCTCGCCGAAGTGCCAGGCGATGGTCTCGACCGTGTGGGCGTCGAGCGCCGCGCGGGCGGCGCTGACGGCGGAGGACAGTTCGGCTTCGGTGGCGGTCGACGGCATGGACGGAGGATCTCTGCGTACGCGGTGAGGGTCGCTCTCTATGGAACCGCCGAACAGGGCTAAAGTTCCGGCGAACGCTGGGCGCACGGGCGCGCACAGCGAAGCAGAATTCGACCTTACCGCACAGAGACAGCGCCGACAATGCGCAGCCGTTATCCAAAGGAGTCGCCGCCGCGATCCCGCGACTAGTGAGCGATCGGCGCCGGCGAGTTCGGGCTGCCCAGCTGAGCGAGCACCTGGATCACGCCATTGAGATGAGCCAGCCGCGGGCCGAAGCGGTCGACGAACTCGTTGACCATGTAGTCGCCGCCTTCCATGTCCTCGGCCGTGTCGTTGATCTCGTCGGTCATCCGCTCGAGGTAATCGACCTGCACGTGGCTGAGCAACTCGGCCGCCTCGCGGCACGAGTCGGCCAGCCGCGGGTTGGCGTTCTTCCACTGGTGCAGCTCTTGCATCCGCTGCTTGTGGGACGTCGCCATGATGCTCACCAATTCCTCCAGCAGCTCGTTCGTGCGATCCTGCGCCGAGAGCACGTCGCGAAGCAGCGCGGTGTGCTCCTGCGAGACATGCCCGTGCGATGGCGCCAGCGGACGGCCAGCCGTCACGTCGACCTGGGTGTACATCGCGGGCATGGAGGGTTGGCTGTGCGACATCGTCAGCGTGTGTCCTTTCTCGAGCGACTACGAATAGCCGCTGCCTGAATCTCAAATTCGTGTGCCACCATCCTGATGGGTTCCGCAGAACCTAGAGCGCGGCAAGAGCTTGCCGCGTCCTAGCACCGTGGACGCGAAAAGGATTGCCCCGACGGCTGGGTCTGGCGGCGCTATTTCACCGCGCCCGTCGGAGCGTTCCGTTGATCCCCCCAGTGTAATGTAACTTGAATAAAATTCTAGCGACCGGCGCACCCGGAATCGCCGCTGCTGGCGTTTCAAGTCGTGGCCCCAGCGACCCGATGGGGATAAGGCGTCTCGTATACCCCCGGCGGGGGTCGCGGGCGTCCGGCGTTTTGCGTCGGCGTTCCCCGAGACGCTTCTCACCCTGGAAACCGCGGCATGGATGCCGGTGCGAGTAAACCCTTGCCCGCTTTTGGGTTTCTGACCGTCCTGGAAAGCCCCGAACACGGCCTGTTCGGCGGCTATCTGGTGCTATCACCCCAGGGCCGGCCGCTGGAATTCCGCTGCTCCACGCCCGTGGCGCCCAGCCGGGCTCAGCAAATCCTGTACGGGCCGACGCTGCGGCCGTACTTGTTGTCCGAAGTGATTGGGCAAGTTTTAGTGGATGGGTCCGAGCTACCGGTGAGCGTGATCCTGAC
>JANOIK010000285.1:0-3171 GCA_031407585.1 Planctomycetota bacterium
CGTAACGACGAGCAAGCGTACGCACTCACCTCGCTCGGCCAGATGCTGCTCGCCGGCGGTTACCGAAATCTGGGCGACGAGTACTGGTCGCACCTGCCGAAGTTTCTCGCCACGGCCGAGCCACTGGTCGAGATGGACGACATCGCCAAAAGCGAAGCCTATTACCAATCGCAGGCGGCCATCCTCGGCTGGATGCTCGCGCCAGCCGCCGAGCGCGCGGCCGCACTCCTGCGCGAGTCGCTGCCGCCGGGCGCCGCGATCCTCGACGTCGGCGCCGGCTCCGCCGTCTGGAGCCTCACGCTCGCCAAGGAATCCGCCGACGCGCAAGTCACCGCCGTCGACTGGCCGGCCGTGCTTGAAGTGGCGGTCGAAACGGCCGAGCAGCGCGGCATGGCGGACCGCCTCACCACGATCGCCGGCAACTACCACGACGTGGAATTTCCCGTCGCGGCGTTCGACCTGGTGATCCTCGCCAACGTCACCCACCTGGAAACTCCCGCGGGCAATCGTGCCCTGATCGCCAAAGCAGCCCGCGTGCTGAAGCCCCACGGCCGCATCGCCATCATGGACGTCTTCCCTGGCCAGCCGCAGGGCGACCTCAACCGCGCCCTCTACGTTCTGGGCCTCGCACTGCGCACCCGGCAAGGCCGCGTGTATTCGCCGGACGAGCTCACCGCGATCCTCACGGAATCCGGATTCGCCGCTCCGCGACTCCTCCCACTAGAAGTTCCACCCTACGTCATGGGCATGCTCGTCGCGCAATCTTAGCCCCCGGTTCTTCAAACCGGGGGCTCCGGCACCGCCATGCCATCGTCCCTCGAATCGGTAGGCGCAGTCGAGCAACTCGCCAATTGTGGGTTAAGCGCAGGGCGGTAGTCCGTGCCGCAGCCAGGGCGGGAGTCCCGCCGCCGCAAATCCTGCAACGCGTTGCTTTGGCACACTTCTTGTTTCCCCCCTTCGCGTCTTCCTTTGCGCCTCTGGGGCTTTGCGAGAGGTCCTACTGCTCCTCCCCGCGCCTCCGCCTCAAAAGCCGAATTGCTTCCCCCACCGTCCGAATCCGCTCAGCCTCCTCATCCGAAATCGAAACATCAAACTCCTCCTCAAGCTCCATGACCAACTCAACCGCATCGAGCGACTCAAGCCCCAGCTCCTCGAGCGACGCATCGAGCCGCAGATCGCCGCCAAGAAGTTCCGCCGCGCCCAGTCGATCGCGAAACCAAAAAAGTAAACTGCCACACGCGGGACAACACGCATCCTCCAACGGAGACGAAATCTCCATCACGACAACCGCCCCACAAACCGCACACCGTTGCGGCTCGCCCTCCGGAGTGCGTGAAGAAATGGTCATGAGATCTCCAGAAAAGAGGAACACTTATTCCTGCTAATTATCACTAATCCCGATCGGCGAAAATTAGCGCGTATTAGCGTTCCCCCCTTTCCTCCTCTCCGTCCCCCTCTGCGTCTCCGCGCCTCTGCGCGAAAATCCCCCACACTGACGCAATCACTCCTCCGCCGCCTTCATCGCCTTCGCGTACGGCTCAATCGTCGACACGTAGTAATCCCTGAAGTACGCAAAGTTGCTCGTGTGTACCGTCGTCCCCGGCACGTCGAACGCCGCCTCGTAGTCTTCGAACTCGCCCAGCTCCGACGACACCCACTGGTACCACGGATTCCGCCGATGATCGCCGCCGGGAAGCGGATGTTTCGCGAACAAGTCGCGCGTCCGCTCGAGCGCGTCAAACTCGAGCTTCACACATGCGGACGCATACTCGTCGGCGTCGAGATCGCCTTCGACGGCATCGTCCCGCAGGGCGTCGAACTTGTCGTAGTTGTCGAGGTTGTTCATTTCGAAAATTACCGACGCCCATTTGTCGATCGGCGTGGTCTCAGTGCCGCCGGAGATCGAGATGTACGGCGGATAGGCGCCATAGGGAATGCCATGCTCCGCCGAACGGCCGCTCTGCGGCGAATTCGCATTCCAGTGCACGCGCTGGCCGAGGCGTTCGCCGTTGAACCCCGCGACGAGCCACAGGTAGAGCGGGTCGTTCGCCGTCATGACGCCCTTCATCTCGGGCCGGTCCTGGAGCATCTGCTGAACCTGCCGATCGCCAAATGTGAGGGACTCAGCTTTGACGCCGGACGCCGGTTGGCGGGAACAGCCGAGGATGGTGATCGCGACGAGCGCGAGAATTGGCAAGGTGCGGAGGGACATCGGTGAATGGTCGCCGGAAGAGGGTGTCGAGAAGGCGCGACTTAGACCAATCGAGCCTACACGCCTGACGATGGCCCCGGCAACTGAATTCCGCAAATCCAGTCCGCGAGCGTGCAGCCTCAGTTGTACGTCTTCCAGTCCAACTTCCGTATCAACATCGGCTGCACCAGAATGTTCCCCACCAGCCCGCCGATCATCGACAGGCTCACCAGGGCGCCGAAGTAGATCGTCGGCACGAAGTCGCTCACGCACAGCGTGGCGAAACCCACGATGAGGGCCAGCGTCGACAGCGTCGCCGCCCGGCCCGCCGAGTCCTGCGCCGCCGACAGCGCCGCGTCCAGCGACAGACCCTGTCGGCGCCGGTGTTGGTACAGCATCACGTAGTGAATCGAGCTGTCGATCGACAGTCCCACCGACACGGCCGCGATCATGGCGGCGCCCATGTTCGTCTTGATGCCCAGCCAACCCATGGCGCCGAACAGCACGAGCACGGGAATCGCGTTCGGGATCATCGTGGCGACCGCCAACGGGAAGTTGCGAAACGCCAGGAGCGTCATCGCGAGTACCGCGAGGGACGCCACGGCAAACGTCTTCCACTGATCGTCGAGCACGCTCTTGATCAGCTCCGCCAACAGCACGTAGTAACCGGTCGCCACGGCTTGAGGTTGTTCCTTCGCCGCGGTCGATTGCACGCGGTCGATCAGCTCCAGCTTCTGCTCGGCAGGCAGCCGCTCCGGCGAGCGCAGCAGCACGCGCAACCAGTGCGATCCGTCTTCGGGGTCGACGCCGTCCATCGAGGCGATGAACTCTGGCGTCTGGCCGCGCATGGTGCCGAGCACCATCGTCGGCGCCGGCTTGAAGAACCCTTGCCGCGCTGCGTTCACCGAGTCGGCCAGCGACACGGCCGTGTTCAACTCGCCGGACGATTCCTCGAGCAGCTTCGCCTCGAGGTCCAACTG
>JANOIK010000327.1:0-10025 GCA_031407585.1 Planctomycetota bacterium
GAACCCTGAACCCTGAACCCAGAACCCTGAACCCTGAACCCTGAACCCTGAACCCTGAACCCTGAACCCTGAACCCTGAACCCTGAACCCTGAACCCTGAACCCTGAACCCTGAACCCGAATGTCCAACTCCCGCCACGCCGCCGCGCTCGAGTTCCTCTTCGGACGCATCAACTACGAGCGCGTCCCCGTGCCCGCGTACGGCGAGCGCACGCTCAAGCTCGACCGCATGCGCACGCTGCTCAACCGCGTGGGGAATCCCGACGCCGGCGTGCCGATCGTGCATGTCGCGGGCACCAAGGGCAAAGGATCGACCTCGACGCTCATCGCCGCCGTACTCCATGCCGCGGGGTACGACGTGGGCGTCTACAGCTCGCCGCACCTCGAGCGGCTTGAGGAGCGGTTCGCCGTGAACGGCGAGCCGTGCTCCGAGGACGAGCTGGTCGCCCTGGTCGATCGTGTGCGGCCGGTCGTCGAGCAGATGGACGCCGCCGGCGCCGCCGTGGGCGACTCCTCGCAGCGGCCGACGTTTTTCGAAATCACCACGGCGCTGGCCCTGATGCACTTCGCCGACCGGCAAGTCGACGCGGTGGTGCTGGAGGTGGGGCTCGGCGGGCGGCTCGATTCCACCAACGTGTGCCAGCCCGCGGTCGCGGTGATTACCAGCATCAGCCTCGATCACACGCGGCAGCTCGGCGACACGACGCCGAAGATCGCGGCCGAAAAGGGCGGCATCATCAAGCCTGGCGTGCCTGTGCTGATCGGCCCGATGGATCGCGAGGCCCGCGACGTGCTCGCCCAGATGGCGTTCGATCGCGGGGCGCGGTTCGTCGAGGCGGGGCGCGAATTCGAGTTCTCCTACCGACCGCCGCACGACGTGGACGCCCAGGCCGCGACGGGGCGGCTCGATTTTATGTCCTTGCGGAGCGATGCGCCGCTGGAGCTGCGTGACGCCGAGCTGCGGCTGCTGGGCCGGCATCAGGCGGCGAACGCGGCGCTGGCCCTCGCGACCATCGCCGAGCTACGCCGGCAGGGATGGCTGGCGTCGACCGACGCGATGCGCGCGGGGCTGGCCGAAACGGTGCTGCCGGGGCGAATCGAGGTGATCCGCCGCCGCCCCACCGTTGTCCTCGACGTTGCCCACAACGTGGCGTCGGTCGAGGCGCTCGTCGAAAGCCTGGCAGAGAGCTTCAAGTGTCGTCGACGCGTGCTGGTGTTCGCGGCCTCGCGAGACAAGGACGTGCCGGGCATGTTGCGCGTGCTCGTGCCGCACTTCGACCGGATCGTGCTCACCCGGTTTCAGGAGAACCCGCGGGCCGTGCCGATCGAGCAGCTCGCCACATGGGCCGACGCGGAAGTTGAAAAACTGGACCAAGGCGGCGAGAGCGACGCCGACCGACTCCAACAGTGCCAGACGCCCGCGGAAGCGTGGCGTCTGGCTCGCAGCCTTGCTGCCGACGATGACCTCATTTGCATCGCCGGCAGCGTGTTCATCGCGGCGGAACTCCGAGGACTTGCCGCCGCCGATGTCGTGGTGATGGGAGCATGAGAAATGGGACGCGATTTAAACGTGGGCGTTAGCCGCGCTCACGGAGGTCCGCCGCAGCGGAGCGCGGCATTCACTCCTGCGTCGTGCCATCAACATTCCAACGTGGCTGATCCCACGCGTCCCAGTCCGTGTCGATCGAGGGGCTCGGCGGCTCGAGGTCGGCGTAGGAGTCCGCGGCGACGCGGCTCACAGGCGCCGCGGCACGCTCGAACCGCACTTCGCTCTGCAGCCGACGCACGAGGCCGGCGATATAGGGATCGGCCCACGGCACCAGCGTGCTGGGCTTGTAGGTCATGCGATTGCTGTGAGTCGAACCCGGCTGAGCGTACTCCTCCGAGACGTGGACCGCGGTGCAAACAATACGTTGAGTCGAGGCGAAGGGCGCGACCATGTGAAAGTCCTTTCTCTGTTGCGGCAGCGCTCCGCGCTGCTGCTGATGTCCATGAGATGTTGGGATGAGCGTCGAGCGTCGCATCGGGTCGAGCGTCGCATGACGGAATTCCAGAGATGCACGCCGCGTGCCAAAGGGTCGCGTAGAGAGCATGCCGACCGGCGACAAGGCCATTTGGCCGAGATTCGCGGGACTTCGCGAAGGCCGGCGCCTGCGCTGCTGGCGCCGCGCCGGCTGGCGTCGCGGAAGAAGTTTCAACCACCGTTGAAAACGCCCCGCGCGGCGGACGATTGGGCGAGATTTAACGCGCCGTCACTCGGCCGCCTGCTTCGTGAGGTGCTCGAGGGCTGCTTGCAGCGTGCGATCGACGAACCCCTCCGGGATCTTGCCGGCGACCAGCTCGAGCGCCGCCTCGAGCTCCGGGTCTTCGCGTTCGCCCAGTAGGTCGCGGCGGATGCGGTAGTGCCGCCACGCGAGGTATTCCTTGTCGTCGAGCGTCACGGTCAGCTCGGGCTCGGGCGTGACGCCCCACTCGACTTCGGGCGAGTCGCCCCGCATGCGGTGGATGTTCTTGCCGCTGGGGCGCCAGTACGTCGCGACCGTGAGCTTCAGCAGGCTGCGACCCGACTCCACGCCGAGCAGCCGCTGCACCGTCCCCTTGCCGTACGATCGCTCGCCGACGACGACGGCGCGATTGTGATCCTGCAAGCACGCGGCCACGATCTCGCTGGCGCTGGCGCTGTTGCGATCGGTGAGCACCGCCAGCGGCAGCTTGGCGTCGCCTGTACCGGTCGACACGCGCGGCTCGTACACGGTCTCGTCGCGCCCGCGGGTGGTGACGATCGTCTGGCCCGCGGGGAGAAACAGGTCGCAGATCTCGACGGCGCCGTCGAGCGTGCCGCCGGGGTCGTCGCGCACGTCGATGATGAGGCCGTCCAGCTTCTTGCCTTCCGAGAGTTGCGCGACAACGGCGGCCAACTCCGCGGCCGTCTTATCGCCGAACATCTTGATTCGAGCGTAGCCGATGCGCGGCGACTCGCTGATGATAAAGTTCCACGCGCCCTCAGGTCCGCGCACGTAGCCGAGCACGGACTCCACGGTGATGACGGCGCGTTTGATGGTGACGACGCGCGACTCCTCCTCGCCGGGGCGCGCGAGCGTGAGCTTCACCGGGGTGCCGTTGGGACCGCGCACCATCGCGGTCACTTCCTCGAGCGCGAGGCCCTCGGTGGGCTTGCCATCGACCCCGATGAGGTGATCGCCCACCTTGATGTTCGCCGCCGCAGCGGGCGTGCCGGGCATGGGCAGGCCGACTACCGTCGGCAGCGGCGGCGTGCCCAACAGCCACAGCGTCAGGCCTACGCCGCCAAACTCCTGCTGGTACTCTTCGTTGAACGCTTCCTGCCGGGCGGCGTCGATGAATTCGGAGTGGTCGTCGCCGTACTTGTTGAGGACGCCCACCATGGCCTCCATCGAAGCGTCGAACAGCTCCTGGTCGGGCACGTTCTCGAGGGCCCAGCGGTCGATAATCGAAAAACCGCCGGCCACGTAGCGGGCGTAGGGGTTTTGCTCGGCCCGCACGTAGCAGGCGTAGGACACGGCCAGGGCGCCGAGCAGGAGGATGAGATTGCGATGGGACATGGAGCCGGCCGTGCGAGAATCGATGCGCGTTCGGGCTCAATTCTCAGAGACGGGCGCCGCCGCGTCAACGCGCGCAGTCAGTCCCGTGCGGCGCCTCACTGCTTGGTTCACAACGCCGGGGAGTCGCCGGTGCGGGGGCGGCGGAGTCCTTGCAGCTTCGCGTGGAGCGCGGCATGGGGGCCTTCGGCAATCTCGCGACGCTCCTCTGCGTTCACGGCGAGAATCGTCCGTCGCGAGGGTGCTGGATTCGGCGAGGGCGCCGGCACGTCGCCGAAGTGCGGCGCTTTCGGCGCCTGCGCCAGAGGCAGCAGCTCGGCGTCGTCGACCACCGGGGCGCCACGCCAATGGGCGTACGCGGCCTGCAGCTTCGGCCCGAGCGGGTCGAGCCGTCGCATCGCGGCGGGAGCGAAGAACCAACCGAGCGGGCTCGCCAGCATGGCGGGCAACAAAACGAGGTTTACTGCGAGGGACGCGGCCATCGTCGCGGCCATCAGATACGCAACCTCGCGTAGGGGAGTGAACGGGCTGAACGCCAAAGCCGAGAGTCCGAGCCCGGCGATCGCCGCTGTCTCGAACATGGCCGTGCCGCAGTTGTCGTACGCGCACTCAACGGCCGTGCGGCGATCCATGCCCGCGGACATGCCGCGTTGAAACCAGTTGATGAAGTGGACGACGCCTTCGACGGCAACCCCGAGCGCGAGCGCCGCAGTCATCGTGACGCCGAGGTCGATTTTCAGGCCCAGCCAACCCATGAGGCCGAACACAGTCGCCAGCGGCAGCAAGCTCGGCACGACGGCCAGGGCGCCGGCGGGAATGCTCATGTATCCCAGCGTGATTACAACGGCCACGGCACCAGCGGCGCACCACAGTGCGTAATTCAGATTCCCCAGAAGCTGGCGCTGCGCACGATTCACAACGGGCGCGATGCCCGTGTACACGGCGCGGATCGGCCGCGGGCCGCCGTCGTCGATGAGCGGACGACCAACGGATTCCGCGGCGTGCGGCAGGTCGGTGACGTCGACCACATAGACGCCGCCCTGAACGATCTGTGCGGCAACGGGGTCGCGCGACGCCGAGGCGAGAATGACCGCGTCCTGGAGTTTCAGCGAGGCTAAGGCGCGCTTGCGGAACGACTCGTCGCGCGGAGCATCGCCTTGGCCGGGCCGTTCGAAGACGGCCAGATTGTAGTAGGAGAAGTCACGGATCGCAATGCCGCTGGATTTGAGCAGTTCGGCGAGAACGCGCTCCTGGACCTCGGCGGGCGGCGCCTCCGCGCGATTGGGCGCACGGAACAGCACGCACACGCGGGCGCCGGCAAGCTTCTTTCCTTGTTCGTGAAGCGCGCGGACGATCATGTCGCGCTGCTGGTAGGACCACAGCACCGGTTCGACGGCCTGCTTAACCTGGCCGAGAAGCGTGCCGTAGTCCACGGCGGCGCCTTCGTCAGACATGGCGGCGACGCGGGCGTTCAGCCGCCACAGCTCACGGCCGCTCGGCCGCTGGTCGCCGAAGGCGTGTTCCATCCGCAGGTAATCGCCAGCGAGCAGTTGATCGCGATGGTTCTCGAGCAGCTTGTTCTTGCCGTAGTCGCCGCGACGATCGGCGCCGGTGAGTCCGGTCTCGGTCGACATCGGGGCAAAGTTGGCGGCAGACATCGCACGGCCAATCTGTGGGAACGCCTCGAGGCGGCGGGCGATCTGCCGCAGTAGCTCGAGCCGCTCGAGCATCGTGAGGCGGTACTGCTGGCCGTCCAGCTCGGCATGCTCATCGGCGGAGCGCAGCCGCTCCGCGGGCATCGTGAGCACGACTTCCATGGGAACGACATTGCCGATGTGCGTCTCGAACCAGGCGTAGTCCCGCGCGAGGTCTGACTTGCGATCGAGCAGCTTGAGGATTTGCACCTGCGCGTCGAGCCGGGTCATGCCGGCCACGAGAAGTCCGACCATGAGTGTGCAGGCCACAAGCGTGACGCCGTAGTGCTCGGCTGCGAAGCGACTCAATCCAGAGAAGGCCCCGTTGGTAGCTCGCTGGGCGCGGGCGGCGCTGCGATCGCTCGCGGCGTTGGCGACGATCGGATAACGGTGCAGCAACACGGTGGCGATGCCGAACAGCAGGAAAATCATTCCGCCGACGGAGAGGGCCGTGAACACGCCGAATTTCTGCAAGGGCACGAGGTCAGTGGTGGCCAGCGTTGCCAGCCCGGCGGCCGTGGCGATGGCGGCGATGGCCGCGGGACGCCAACCCATCGCGGCGGCGTTCTCGGCAGCCGCGGCGGCCCTTGCGAGGCCCGGATCGCGCTGGGCGTGGCGGTAGTAGTTCAGCAAATGCAGGGCGGCCGAGATCGCGATGAGATACACGATGGCCGGCATCACCATGAGCACGGCATCGAGCCCACCCCAGGCAGGCGTCGCGCGGCCCAATGCCATGACCTCGAAGGCGCCCATGTAGGACACGACGGCAAGGCTGAGCCCGGCGCTCGCCCCTGCCACAGCGATGACGATGACGGTGAGTCGCACGCTGCGAAGCCGCCAGTAGCAGAGACCGGCGCCGCCCAGGCCGACGATCGCCGCGAGGCTCAGAAGCGTGCGGCGCCCTTCGGCGGCGATCACCGTGTTGTCGACGGGGGCGCCGCCCATGTGGACGGCGGCCGCGTCGATGCCGCACTCGGCGGCGATGCGGGGGAGGGCGTCGATCGCGGCGTGCGTGGCATGATCGCTCGCGAGGGCTTCCGGCGAAAGCTCGACCACCAGGCATGTCGCGCGAGATTCATTGCCGAGAGTACGACCCATCGCATCGCGCTGCACAGGGCCCACCAAGGCGCCTTCGATGCGCTTAATGGCGCCGGTGTACGTCATGCCGGCGTGGCCCTGCATGAGTTGGCGAATCACCTGCGGGCCACTCGTCACCCGCGCGTACGCGGGAGCGCCGGCGCCGTTTCGCATCCGAAATCTTTCAGGAGCCGTCGCGGCGTCGGTGGGCACGAGCTTCTTTGCGAACAGCTCGATGCGCTCGCTGTCGCCGAGCGTGCAACCGTCCCAGCTCACCATCGCGAACTGCTCGCCGCGAAAGTGGTCGCTGAACCACGCCAGGTCCTGCACCTCGGCGAATTGCTTGGGAAGCCAATGCTCGGGCGCGCTGCTGCTCGAATTGAGCGCCCGCTTCACCCCGCTGGGGATGAGGGCGAGCGCGAAGACGCACGCCATGGCGACGAGCAGGTAGCGGGGTTGGCCGAGCGTCTTGCGCGCGAGAAACGAAGTCGTGGTCATCGGCGTCACTTGGTGCGACGTGAGGAGGCGTGAAGGTGCGCCGCCGCTGCCGCGCGGGCGCCGCCCCTGGCGGCGCACCTGCGGTTTGGAGCGCTTGAGGGCGGAGGCTAGCGAGATCGCGGAAATGCGTCTACGCCGACATGCGGCGCGGGCCGCCGTTCGGGCGTGAAGCGGGTGCTAGCGTGGGCGTCGCCCCAATAGTGGGAGCGGTCTCCGACCGCGATTTCGCGTTGCAATTCACAACGTGTCGCGGTGGAGTGCGGAATCGGCGTCGGAGACGCCTCCCACAGCCGGGCAGCACAGCGTGCCTACCGATACGCCTCGATGCCGATCGACGAACCGATGCAGAAGATGTCGCCGGCCGCCGCAATCGGATCGTACCCGCCCGGGATGAAGTTCACCTGGAAGGGCGCGAGCGCCAGCGAGTTGACATACAGGATTTCGCAACCCGCACGCAGGGACACATTCGGCCGCAGGTGCCACTTGCCCAGCAGCTGCGCCTCGCCGATGAACGCGAGGGTGTCTTCGGTGCTGTTGGTTTCGCCGCGGCTGGGGACGAGTTCAGGCCCCGACCGGAATTCGGAATCCAGGTACATGCGGTTCCAGAACGAACCGCCCTTCACGTTGAGCCCCACGCTCCACCGCGAGGTTTCGTGGGCGATGCCAACGCCGAGCTGACCGCCGGCAAGATTGTTCTTCGTGTCGACGTTGTAGAATCCGCCCTCGGTGGCGGCCACGTCGGGGTCGCGCTCGGCAATGATGTCGAGCGCGTCAGAGATGCGGGCGTAACGCAGGCCGGCGAGGAACGAATAGGACTGCGAGGTCTGCGCCGAGCGGACCCAGTGCCCATCGGGTTGCAAGATCATCTGATCGCGACCCATCCGCGCTTTGACCAGGTAGTTCGTTTCGATGCTGTTGAAATCAGTCTCATAGTCGAAGCCCATGCTGCGGGCGCCGTCGAACGACGGGTTGATGCGGTCGATGAAGTCGTTGACGTTGAGCCCCTGCGCCGAGGAAGCCTCGACCGACGCGTCTTGCTTCCAACTTCCGCCGCCGAAGAACGTGGCCTGAACGTTGTGGTCGCGGTTATGCGAGTCGCGGAACAGGAATCGACCCAGGGTGACGCGAGCGAGGCCGTCGGCGCCGGGTTTCGAGCCGGCGATCGTCAGCGTGTTGAGCGTCAGCACAGGGCCGAACGCGGGCTGGCCAATTTGATTGACGCCCGGAGCCGTGCTTTGCCCGCCTTCAAAGGCGAACAAGAGGCCTTTGCGATCCCAGCCGCGGTTCAGCAGCATGTAGTCGGCTTCGGTGTACCAGAAGCCGCGCCGCAGCCACGATCCGCTGCTTTCGAACAAGGCGGGGTAAGCGGAGTTCAGGTGCGCGGGGTCGCCCCCGTAGCCACCGTAACCGCCGAACGTGCCGACGGCGTCGTCACTCAGCGTCTCGGCCATTGGCTCGATGGCTTCGCCGTCCGAAAGCGTCTCGCCTTCGATGATGGCGCCTTCGGGCAGTTGGCTCGCAATGTCCGGGGGCAGATCGCCGGCGCCCGATTCTGGCGGCGTCGCGAGGATTTCTTGAGCGTTGGCGGGCGCGGCATGAATCGCGAGCACCGCGGCCATCAGAAAAGCAATTTGAATTCTCACCGGACATTTCTCCTAGCGCCAAACGGACCCCCAGCGGCGCATGGCGTCGCCGACGTTTGCACAACTGTTAGATCGTCCCGCGGGCTCTGCACGTGCAGGAATAACCGGTAGAATCGGTAAATACCAATCAACCCGCACAGGCGGCAGACTTGCCAGAGGCGGCGCCCTTGGCGATAAATTGCGCAGCTTCTCCATGCCAGCCGACCCATGCTGGCGTTGCTCGCTGCTGCTCATATTGCCGCGTCCGTAACCGTCGAGCAAATTCGCGAAGTACCACAAGGAGGTCCCATGACCACGCCGCTTGCGTCCATCATCCAGGCCGGTTCGAAGTTGTGGCTCGACTCGGTCGATCCCGACCTCGTGAAGTCCAACCGGGCGCTGGGCATCAGCGGCGCCACGTCGAACCCCATCATCATCAGCGATCTGGTGAAGACCGGCCGGTTCGACGACAAACTGGCCGAGCTGATGCGCTCGCGGAGGCTCAGCGACCACGACGCGGCCTGGGCGCTGAACGACCAGATCGTGTCCGACGCCGAGGCGGCCTTCCGCCCCGTGTGGGAGTCGACCCGCGGCGACGACGGCTACGTGAGCTTCGAGGTCGACCCGTTGCTGGAGGACGCCGATTGCAAGCTGTCACTCGCAGCGAAGAGCGCGCAGTACGCGGAGCTCGGCAAGAAGTGGGCGGCCGGTCATGCGAATCGCATGATCAAGGTGCCGGCAACGCCCGGCGGGCTCGGGGCGCTCGAGGAGCTGGCCGCCGCGGGCATTACGCTCAATGTCACGCTGATCTTTTCGATGCGGCAGTACGAGGCGGCGCGGGACGCGATCTGGCGCGGCGCCCAACGGCGGAAGTCGCTCGACGCCTTCAAGAGCGTTTACAGCATCTTCATTTCGCGCGTGGACGTGTATTCGGAGAAGCACGCTCCCGACTTGTCGCCCGCCGCGCAGGGGCAAGTGGGCCTCGTGAATGTGAAGCACATCTGGCAGGCCAACCAAAAGTTCTGGAGCGAGCACCCCACGCCGCTCAAGCAGGAGATCGTGTTCGCCAGCACGGGAACGAAGAAGCCCGCCGATCCGCCGTGGAAGTATGTCGCGGCGCTTGTGGGCAGCGACATTCAAACCAATCCGCCCGCCACGAACGACGCCGTCCAGCAAAGCGGCAAGACGTTCCCGCGAACGATCGACCAGATGCCCGCGGCGGCCGTAGTGGACGAAATCCGCGACAAGGTGAACGCCGATCACCTAGAGCAGACGCTCATGGACGAGGGCCTCGCGAAGTTTGCTCAGCCGCAAAAGGAACTGCTCGCGCTCATCGCGAAGAAGCGGCAATCGCTCGTGGGGGCGGCGTAAACGAAGCTGCCAGCTTCGTGAGTCGACTTGGCTGCCCGGGATGCGGATAATTGAGGGACGAAGCTGGCAGCTTCGTGTACGAACGCGAGGGTCGTCGCGGACGCGCGGCTCTGGTAGAATCGCGAGTTCATTGCTGGTCACTCGCCGCGTCCCCTCTCGGAATCCTGCCATGGCCGTTGACTTGTA
>JANOIK010000337.1:0-5306 GCA_031407585.1 Planctomycetota bacterium
GGAGTGCGTCACCACGCGCACGTCCTGCCACCAGTCCGGCTCGAGATTGATCGCGTCGGTGGTCCGCCACGGCACGGGATACAGGTCCTTGCCGTTGATGTGCCTTCGCACGGCGAACGTGCCCGAGTCGCTGAGCTCGACGACATACATGTCGTTGATCGTGTTGGTCCAGAACATGAATCCCACCGCGGCACCCTGCTCGGCCGACATGTCGGGCAGCTTCACCTTCACGGTCGCGTCGACGTCGTCGAACCAGATCTGCTCGTACGTGTAGCGCCACCACTTGGACTCTTCGAGTGACATGATGAGCTCGTTGTTCTCGACGCGGAACGCATCATTGGGCGAGCCGAACGAGGGATCGAACTTCGAGAAATCGTCCGCGAAGAGGATGTCCGGATCCGCGGCGACCTGCTCGGGCGCGTCCATGGGCTCGACGATCTTCAGGTCCGAGAAGCTGGCCTTGTCTGCAATTGCCGAGGTCTCGCCGAACAGACCGATGAGGCTGCCTCCTTCGGGCGGCTTGCCCTTGATCGTGGTGATCTCTTTGCCGTTGATGAAGATGGTCGCGAGGTCGCCGACGACGCGCAGCCGCAACTCGTTCCAGGCGCTCGCGTCGGTCTTGATCGCGTCGTCCGAGAGATAGTAGATCGGCGTCAGCGTGCGCCCGGGCGTGAACTGTCGCAGGCCGAGGTGGCCCGTGTCGTGCAGCTCGAGGACGTAACAATTGCCGGCGTCCATGCCCCAGAACATGATGCCCACACCGGTGCCCTTGGCTTGCGTCATGTTGGGGATCTGCAGCTTCACGGTGAGGTCGAAGTCCTCGTAGGTCATCGACTCGTAGAAGTAGCGAAACCAAACATTCTCGCCCATCGTCATCACGAGCGCGCCGTCGCTCACGTTCAGCGCGTCGCTCGGCTCGCCGAACGTGGGGTCGAGCGATGCGAAGTTGTCGGAGAAGATCTCCTCGCCGCTTTGCGCGCGGGCGGTCGCGGCGAATGCGACGCCAAGCACGGCGGCGAAAAGGACTGCCACGAGGCCGCGGCAAATCGACGTCGGGTGAATCACAGTCCGAAGCATCAGAGCACCTTTAGAAATCGAAGGGCGGGAAGGCAGGAATTGGCTGAACACTCCAGAGGATCGGTCGCGTGTCCCATGGTAATGCTTGCACCGGTCGTGCAATAGATTCCAGGCAAAAACTTCGACTCGCTTCCCCCGCGCGGAGTTCCCCGCCCGGCGTCAAATTGGTCCTCGGCGGCTTTGATTTGGTAGTATCCAGCGAGCCGGCGCGATAAAATCGCGGGCAATCGACGCCGACAAGCGCCTGGGGAACTTTCGCGATTGCCCGCGCGTCCAACGCTTCGGCCACGCTTTGTGCGCTGTCGCAAGTTCCCGCGGCGCGTCGTCCATTTACCTTGGTGGGAGAATCCCGTGAAGAAGTCGTTCCAATCACTTCTGGTCGTCGCCGGCGCGTGCTTCGCGAGCGGTTGCACGTCGTCTGAGTCGAAGCCTGCCGGCGGGTCCAAAGCCGAGACGCCGAAGGCGGAATCGTCCGAGTCCGAAGCGGCTGCGACAAAGCCGGCGGTTGACTCGAACAGCGGGCAGTCGGCGAACGTTGCTTCCGCGAACGTCAATCGTGCGTCGGCAGCGCCGGCCGCGTCGGTCAGTCGCGCGGCGCGACCGACCGCCCGCGCGTCGGAAACCGACGGCGCCTCGACCGGCAACGGCGCGACGCCCAAGCCCGCCGCCGAAGCGAACGTCGGCGAGGTCGGTCGCGTCAGTCCGGCGTCGCCGATTCGCGGCGAGACGGGGCGCGTCGACCACCATTTGGCGGACGCCGAAGCAGAAGACGGCGGTTGAGCGACTCTATCTCGACCGGCAGACATTTCGACCGCATTGAGCGCGCTCCCCTCGGGGCGCGCCTTTTTTTGGAGAGATTCATGCGTACGCGTTTGCTCGTTCTGTTTGCGGTTTGCCTCCAGTTGTTCGTCGCACCGTGGCAACCGCGAGCGCACGCGGCGGCGAGCGCTGACGACCAGCGAATGGTTGGGGTCGTCGCGGCCCGGATCTTCGCCCAGGCGGCGCCGATTCCCGGTTGGGCCTGGCCGCCGAAGGTCGCGATCTCCGATCGAGACGATGTGAACGCCTTCGCGACGATCTACAACGTGAAGCCAGGCGAGACGCCCGATGTTAAGGACGAGGGCAACCTCACGTGGGTCACGCTGCCGGAGTACGACGCCGTGCCCGCGGAGGAGGCGCTGAGCGCCGCCAACCTGCACGAAGCGGCCGAAGGCGGCGGCGATCCAGTGCAGACCACGTCCGTGAAGGCCCCCGAGGGCGCCGCCGATGGCCCCGTGGAAAACGCCGACGGCACGGTCACGCAGCCGATCATCGTGCTCTACCAGGGGTTTCTCGACAAAGTGGTGATGGGCAATCCCGATCGGCTCGCGGCCGTGTTCGGCCACGAGACCTCCCACATTCTGCTGCGGCACGTCGACGCCGCGGGCATCGGCGCCACGCTGGTGGCGAACATGATCAGCCGGCAGCACGAGTCCGATTCGGACATGCTCGGCATGAAGCTCGGGCTCAAGGCCAACTTTCCGTACAAGGGCCTCGTCTCCGGCATCCTCGGGATGCGCGAGCAGGGCAACTACAACTCGTTCGAGGGCCTCAACGCAACGCACCCCGGCTGGACCGACCGCGTGGCAATGATCGACGACAAGCAGACGGAGCTGTGGCAATCGATCAGCGCGTTCGAAAACGGCGTGGAGTTTCTCACGATTGAGCAGTACGCGCTGGCGACCGATTGCTTCCAGCAAGTCGTCAACGAATGCCCCAAGTGCTACGAGGCGTATGCCAACCTCGGTTACGCTCAACTCATGCGGTATTGCGACGCACTGCGAGAGGAAGACCTCCGCTTCTTGGACGTCGGGCAACTCGTCGTTGGCGGCTTTTACCATCGGCCAGCGTCGATGGAAGGCCCGCTCGGAAGAGGACCGGGCAATCGAAAGCTTTGGCTCGAGGCCGTGGGCAACTTGCGGCAGGCGATCATCTTGAATCCCGACTTGGTGTTGGTGAAAGCCAATCTGGCGGTCGCTTTCCTCGTTGCCCCCGATGGCAAAGACGTCGGCCAGGCCGAAGAGCTTTTCATGCAAGTGCGCGAAGCGCTCGCCAGCGGCAAAGTCGAGGAGATGCCGCCGCTGGTCCGTGCGGCTCTGCTGGTCAACGCGGGCGTGGCGGAGATGGAAACGGGCGATCCTGACGGCGCCGAAAAGCTGTTTGCCCAGGCGCAATCGGTCTACACGGCGGCGGCCGAGGCGGACCGGGAAGACGACGACGACACCGACGATGATGACGAGGACAACCGCAACAGCGGCGAGGCCCTCGCCAGCGCCATTCGCTACAACCGCGGGCGCATGGTCGCCTCGACGACCGATCCCGAGAAGCGGCAGACCGGCATCGTGGAGCTCGAGGCGTATCTCACCAGCAGCAGCCCCGCGGCCAACTGGTGGCCGCTGGCGTACGAGAACTACGCCAAGCTGTGTGCCGACGCGGGCGTCGAACCCAAAGCCGAGAAGGACATGCAGCTCGAAGCCAACACGGTGTATCGGAAGGTCACCGGCATCGCGATTCCCGACGGGCCCACGATCACGCTGAACGATTCGCCGGACTCGCTGGCGGAGGTGCTCGGCGAGGGGCATGCGCAGGTCGTCGTGAAGGGCTCCGACGTGCGGCGGCTGCAGTACTACAAGCTGGGCATGGAGATCCTCTGCGATCAGCACATCGTGGCGATCCGGCTGCGCGGGGCGAAGGCGCCGGCGGTCGTGCTGCAGGCCGCGGGCCTCGGTGGCGAGAAGGTTGAGGTGAAGAACGGCATGACCACCGAGGACCTCGACGCGATGCTCGGCGGGGACGCGGACCAGTGGGACCAGCGCTACGGCACGAACACGCAGGTCGTGTACCGGTTCTACACGCGGCTGGGCTTCGGCGTGCGGCTGTCGGGTAACAAGATCACGGAAATCATCGTGGCCCAGATTCCGGTCGAGGCGAAGCTGAAGTAGGCGGAGGGCTCCGACAGGTTTTCGCGAAGCGGCAATTGTCCGGCGGACATTTTTTTTCTTGGTTGCGCGGACAGAATGGGTCGTTCGGCGGGCACTCGTGCTGGTTTTCTCGATGCTCCGGCGCTGTGCGGCGATTGGGGAAGTGTCCGCTTGGGGCCTCTTACTGTCCGCTTTGGGGGTTATTGTGTCCGGGTGAAGCAGGGAGCACGGGGCAGGGAGCAGGGATAGGGAACCGCCAAGGACGCCAAGTGCGCCAAGGTCGGAGCGCGCGGCGGGTTGGAGGTGTTTGCGCATGGTAAGAAACGCGTGTTGAGGGAGGGTGTGCGACGCATGGTACTATTTGTACACTAGTTGGTGGCGTTTGTCAAGGGCGCAAAAGCAGGGCCACTGAAAAAAGGGGATTCACCACGGAGGGCACAGAGGACACAGAGGCGGAATTGGGGGGGACGAGAAAGGCGGGGATGGAGAGCGGCATCGGTGCGATGCCGGCCACCACGGTGGGCATGGCGCATTTAATGGCCGCACCCAGGGATTTTTCGCCGCATTTTGCAAGAAATTTGGCCGCTTGCGCTATAAAGTGGAGGGACTTATTGGGCCCTTCGTACGGCTTCTTGATTCGCACCGGGATTTCTCATGAGAACTTGCGTTGTGGCGGCGATTGCGGCGGCGTGTTTTTTTGGCGGGCGGCCGGAGTGCCTGGCTGTGCCGTTGGTGTATTCGGGGTACGGGCAGAGCTTTACGAAGGCGAGCAACGCGGATCAAACGTTGCCGGAGAATCAGGATCGCATCACCAGCGAGGTGCGGATCACGCGCGCGAACCTGCGGGGGATTTATAACGCTGCGCTCGAAACGAGCTACGAGAACTTCCTCAGTCCGGTGGGAACGACTTGGGCGTTTCCGCACAACAATCCTGGCAAGACAATTTCGGCCGCCAACTGGCAGTCGCAGGCGCTGAACTTTCAAGACTGGGAAACGGCAAATGGCGGAGCGGTCAGCGGCGGACCGCCGGCGACTGTGGGGCAGAATGCCGTTGTGCACCTTGTCGCGAACGACATCTATCTCGACATCCGTTTCACGGCGTGGGGAATGGGGTCCGGCGCCGGGGGCAACTTTTCCTTAGTGCGGGCGGCGGTGACGCCGTCCGCCGATTTCAATCGCGACGGCGGCGTCGATGGGGACGACCTGCTGTTGTGGCAGCGCGGCGTGGGGACGATCGGGGCGCTGCAATCGCAAGGGGATGCGAACTTC
>JANOIK010000352.1:0-7602 GCA_031407585.1 Planctomycetota bacterium
GTTCGCGACGGTTGTGCCGAGCGGTGCGATGATCTGCCGATGGGCAGGCTTGAGACTCTTCGGCAGGATTCACCAGGGACCCGCAACTCCGCCCGCTCATGTCGACCCAAACGCAACAGGATGTTTGCTGCTTGATGGGCGACCCCGTGGCGGGGAACCCCACCCAGTACATGCTCGAGAAGGCGTTCGCCGTCGCCGATCTCGATTGGCGTTTTCTCACCTTCGAGGTCGCGACCGACGACTTCGAGACGGCTCTCAAGGCGGTGCGAATTTTCGACTTCCGCGGCGTGATGCTCGCGCCGCCGCATCGCGGTCGCGTGAGCAGTTACCTGGAGAGCGCGACCGACGCGGCGCGCCTGTCGCACCAAGTGAATTGTCTCGTGCAACAGGGCGGCCAACTGCGCGGGCACAACACCGAAGGACTCGCGCTGCGACGACTGGTCGAAAAGCGCGGGCCGCTCAAGGGCGCTAAGGCAACGATCCTGGGCTCCGGCCGAATGGCGCGGGGGATTGCCGCCGAGCTGGCGATTGCGGGGGCGTCGGCGATCGATTTGGTGTGCATCGCCCCGGCTCAGCCCGAGCCGCTCGTAGCCGCGCTGCGCGCAGATCCGCAAACGGCGGCGGTCGAGTGCCGTATTCTCTCGTGGCCGGCGCCGGGAAGCACGATGACGGTGGCCGAAGACTGTCGGCTGCTGGTCAATGCAACTCCGATTGGCCGGCACGACCCCAAGGCGCAATTGCCCGTCGACATTGGCCGAGCGCCGCCAGCACTGGTCGTGGCCGACGTTGTTTTCAACCCGCCGGGCACGCGGCTGGCGCGCGACGCCCAGCAGCGCGGACTGCATGTCGTCGACGGCCTGACGCTGCTGGTCGAGCAGGCGGCGCTCGCATTTGAGCTGTGGACCGGAAAGCATCCCGATCGCGAAGCGATGCGCGAGGCGGTCGAGGAGTTCCTGGTGCTATGAGCGCCCGCGGGCTCTTCATCGCCGGCACGAGCACCGAGGTTGGCAAAACGCACGTCGCTGCGATGATCGCGCGGGCGCTGGTCGCTGCGGGGCGCCGCGTGGGCGTCTACAAGCCAGTGGCCAGCGGATGCCGGCGCGTGGACGACGAGCTCGTCGCCGATGATGCGGTCGCGCTCTGGGACGCCGCTGGGCGTCCGGGGCGACTCGAAGACGTGTGCCCGCAACGATTTCTGGCGCCGCTGGCGCCGCCGCGAGCAGCTCGCGAAGAAGGCCGTCGCGTGGACGCCGCCCTGCTCCGCTCGGGGCTCGAGCCGTGGAAAGCGTCGAGCGACATCGTGCTCGTCGAAGGCGCCGGGGGGCTGATGTCGCCGCTGGGGGACGAGGACTACACCATCGACCTCGTGGCCGAGTTCGGCTTTCCGCTGGTGATCGTCGCGGCGAACGAGCTGGGCGTCATCAATGCGACGCTGCAAACGATCATCACGGCGCAGTCGCGGGCGCCGCGACTCGCGATCGCCGGGATCGTGCTCAACCAGGCGACGCGGCGCGAGGGGGATGCGAGCCTCGAGTCAAATGCCGAGGAACTGCGTCTTCGGTCGTCCGTCCCTTTGGTCGCGAGCGTGGCGTTCGGCGAGTCGACGTTTGGAGAAAGCGTAGACTGGTGGTCGCTCGCTCTCCCCCGCGTCACCCCTCCCTAGCCTCCCCGTCGAGGGGAGGGAACCGGAGAGATTCTTATGAGAGCACTGACGGCTCAAGCTCACCACGTGAAGTCGATGCCCGTCGTGGCGCCTTGGTAGAACAGGTCGTTGTAGTCAATGTCGCGGAGCAAGCTCGGGTTGAGCAGGCTGCGGCTGGCGGCGTCGCCGGCGAGGGCCACGCGGTCGAGCCACAGGAGTTGGTAACCGCTCCGCAGGACGACGTGCTTGTTCAGGCGGTAGCCCAGCGTGAAGTCGAGCTCCCCGACGAACGAGGTCGTCGTGTCGCTATCGACGAACGAGCCGATGAAATTGTTGCCCTGGTATTCGAAGATGCCGCCGTCGGCGACGTTGCCGTACACGCCGCCTTTGGCTTCCAAGTTCGTGATCCAACGGCCACCCGGGCGGATCGGCGTGAAGCTGGCGCCGAGCTGCAAGCCGTAGAGGCGGTTGTTGTACTCGTAGTCGCCGGTCGCGACGTTGCCGTTGAGCTTGTAGAACATCTCGTCCTTGAGCTCGACCCAGCGGAAGCCGCCGAGCAGCGAGAGCCGGTCGCCCACGGGGCGTCGCAAATTGATTTCGGTGCTGTCGAGCATCGACAGGTACCTGCCGGTGAAGCTCGTTCCACCCGGACCCGTGAAGCCGGCGCCGATGAAGTTGCCGGGCGTTACGAACGTGTTGGTATCGATCGAGTCGACGCCGAAGTAGCGTGCTTCGAGAATGGTTCCGCCAGAGAAGCGGCGTGCGATGCCGAGGTCCGGCCCCGCTTCCCAGTCGAAGGAGAAATCGCTGGCGCTGGAGAACCGCGTCCCCGCGGGGTTCGCGGCGACGACCGTGCCCGGCACGGGGCGATCGCGCTTCAGCAGGATGATGCCGGCGGAGACGACCCACTTCGGGCCGGCGGCACAAGCGGCGCCGCAATCGCAGCCGTCGCCGCAGCCGAGGCCGTCGTCGCAGGCGTCGTCACCGCAGCACGCGTCGCTCGCCCCGCAAGCCGCCTCGCAAGCGGTGGCGAGTTGGATGGGGTTTTCGAGCTCGATCGCGTCGACCGCCTCGAGCGTCGAACGTTCAGCGGGGTTCACGAGCGTGACATCCGCCCAGCTGGAGTCGCGGACCGCGTCCTCCATCGTGGAGGCGAGCGAGTTGCTGGCCATCAAGCCGGCCAGAAAAGCCACTGCCGCGGCGCGAAGAATCGTGGTCATCCGCCTACTCCGTTAGGTCGCCGCGCTGTGTTGCGCGAAGGACATCCTGCCGATGCTCGGATGGCATCGACGTGCGGCGACCGGCCGGATGCGGGAATTGGCCGGCGGCGTCGCAACCGCTACGGGCGTCGTTGGCGGAACGACTGGTAAAGTTTCGCGCGCCGGGGGCGGGGGGATTTTGGACGCTGAACGGGGAATCGCATCGTAGGTGCCAAAATTCCCGAATTTTGGACGGTCGCCCTCGCGGCCTGGATCGAGAATCCCAGGGCTTTGCCGTTTCGCGACGTGCCAAAATGCGGTGAATTTTGGTCAAACCGCGCGTGGTCTTGGATGCAACGAAACGGGCGGAATGCCTGGACCCTCCCCCAGGTTGCAGGGGCGGTCGGCAACGCGGGTAAATCGTTGAATTGTCAAAGAACGGGCGCCGGAATGGCGTCAGGCCGTGGTCGCTTACTTAAACAATTGTACACGTTACGAGGACGAGCGTCAAGGAGTGCTTTTTTGGAAAACAGGTGAACCGCCAACGACGCCAAGGAGAAAAGAATCGCCGCGGGCGGTGTGCTCGCTTATGCTGGAAGGGCTGAATTGCAAATGGCGCGGACCGCTACCCAGAAAGGCGCTCATGAGAATCCTAGCTTGCTGCCTCCTCGCAACATGGGCGTCCGCCGCGACCGCCGGGGTCATCGTTGATCAGGAATACGCCGTCCCGCCGGGCATCGGCGACCTCCAGTATTTTTTGGATTACCCCGGCGATCACATGGCCCAAACTTTCACCGTGGCCCACTCTGGCAAGCTGACGGGCGTGGGCGTGCAGGTGTCGCTGACCGTTAGCCCTCTCCTTTTGCGTCCTCCGATCGATGACTTGCACGTGAAGGTCGTGCGAACCGATCCGGCGGGATTTGCATTGATCAGCGATGTGCTCGCCGAAGGTACGATCAGCTACCTCGACCTGCCGCTGGATCACCCGTTCGAGCCGGCGCAGATCACCGATGTGGACCTGACGAGCTGGCACGCCCAGGTCACGGCGGGCGAGAAGCTGGCAATTGCTCTTTCCAGCGCTCAAACCAACCACAGCGGGCCCTCCTCGGGCGCGAACTATCTGTTGTGGTGGGCGTTGTACAATCCGCACCCGGGCGGAGAGTTCTCGGTCTACTCGCCGCAGCTTTACGGTCCGACGCCGCTGCGCGACTGGCTGCGCAACCACCCCAACCCCACGGTGGACACTGGCTTTCGCGTTTACGTGAACGTCGTGGCCGAGCCAGCTACGGGCGGTGCGTTGGTGGCACTTGCGTCGTGCTTGAGGTTGGCACAAAGGGGATTGAACGCTTCGCCTACGCGGCGCCGAGATGGCGCCGGCTAACACGGTGGGTGGGGGTCGCGGGGAGTACGCTGGTTGGCGGGTCGAGCGCTCCCCTGCCGCGGACCTTCGGGTCGCGGGTAAACGGGGGAGGTTACACGGTCGCCGGTTCGGCGATTTGGGGATGCGCCATTCGGCGAGACTTGTGTCGATGGCGAGCCACATCGTGACGCTTCAGCTGCCTTCGGCGTCGGGGATCACGACCCACTGGGCCCCCACCGCACGTCCTGGAACCGATCAAGATCCCAGAAGCGGTTCGGCCGCAGTTGCCCTGGCCCCGGGTCGCCGCCCGGCAGCTTAAACTCGGTGCGGAGGTAGTCGGCTAAGTCGACCCCGTAGACGATGATGTCGGTTTGGTGAACCGAGAACACCGGGTTGCCAGGCAAGGACGGCTCGTCGGGCATCATCCGATGACCGTAGATCGGGATCAGCCGCGGGGCGGCGGCGACCAGCTCGCCCGCCACACGCAGCGCCTCGCCGAGCGAACCGGGGCGCGGCCCCCACTCCTCCAGCCAAAACCTGTTGCGCTCGACATCAAACAAAACGCCCTGTCGCAGCGTGTCCAGCCAGTCCCGCAGCTCCGCCTCGTCGCCGGACCGCCAGTCGGGAAACCGCGGGCCGCGCGGCAGGGCGATTTGGAGGAACTCGCGCAGGTCCGGGGGGAACCGGAATCCAAACTGGCCCTCCACGGCAACAAACTCAGCATCGGTAAGGCCGGCGTCGAGCTCGACGCGGTGAACCGGGGAGCCGGGCGCGCTCGGCCCAAACCTGTATTCAGTGCCGCGGAGATTTTCGACCAGTTCTTGCCAGCCACCACGATCCATCTGCTTCTCGCCTTATACCGCCGCCGGTTCGGAGATTTGGGGCATGCGCGATTCGGCGAGACTTGTGTCGATGGCGAGGCGCATCGGGACGCTCCAGCGGCCTTCGGCGTCGGGGATGACGACCCAGTGGGGGAGGACCGCCACCGATTGGTGGACCAGCTCGAACCCGCCTTCGCTTGGGTTCAGGGCCGACCTGAACCGCTCAGTTGCAATGGATTGCTATGCTGTTCACGTGGATCCTACTTCAGCAAGCGATGCATAGGCCGCCCGCAACTGGTGGAGTTTCGTGGGCGAGACACATTGAGGCAGATCATCGAAAAGATTGAGGGAAGAGTAATCGGTGGCAAGAACGAAGAAGTGTTCCGTAACCGGGACGATCTCTTGCCAGTCCAGGTCGTTAAGTCGTCGAGCTACATCGGTCAACATATTCCTATAGCCAGCGGGATTGTATCGGATATCCTCAGGCTCAAGAATTTCATAGCGATAACAAATCATCGTGTCTTCCGCGACTGCGCTAATGCGACCTCCCGGCAATGGGTATCCCGGAAACGGCGAAGAAATACATTGTTGAGGATACCAAGCATGGCCTTGATTAGCTTGATCGCCGATACCGTCGCGTTCCCCAGCGTTGCATGCGTCCAAGAGCGGTTTCGTGCCAACCAAGAGCGTCGGCGTGATGTCGTCGGCGGTTCCATCTTCGTAAAGAAGAAATACGCAATACGCGGGATCTCGCAAGCCGAGTGACGCAACATGTCGCGGCACTTCATGAAGTAATCCTTCGGCGACTCGTCGCAAGCTGGATTCGAATTGCTCTAGCGTGACTTTCATGAGCAGCGAGTTCCGCGGTAGAGGGGCGCTTCCGGCCTTGACGAACCGGCGCGCCCCCGGTTTGAAGAACCGGGGGGCTAAACCGTCGCCGGTTCGGCGATTTGGGGCATGCGGCTTTCGGCGAGTTGGGTATCGATCGACAGCCGCATCGTCACGCTCCAGCGGCCTTCGGCGTCGGGGATCACCACCCAGTGCGGCAGCACCGCGACCGATTGGTGGACCAGCTCGAAGCCGCCTTCGCTTTGGCTGACCGTGTCGACCGGGTAGGTCCACACCGAGGCGGGCTGGTCGAAGGAGAGGCTCACGCCGATGCCGAGCCATTCGTCGACGAGGCCGAGTTGGGTCATGCCCTGCAGGTCGAGCTGGTGGCCGAGCTGGCCCAGGCGTTGGCCTTGGCCGCCGGTGAAGTAACGGTCGTCGGCGCCTGAGGGGAGGCCGGCGAAGTTGAACTCCGGCGCCAGGTGCAGGCCGATGTCGGCCGGCACGTTTTCGAGGAAGTACGCGATCTCGAGCGTGGCGTCGGCCGAGTTGATCGTGACGCCCTTGGTGATCTTCACCTGCCGGCCTTGCACGGACCCTTCGCGGGTGAGCAGCACCTGCATGCGGCCGTCGCTCTTGCGGAGTTTCGTATCGTACACGCCGTGGACGAAGTCGCCCTGCTCTTCGGCTCGGCCGGCGGCGACTTCCGCGGGGTCGACGTCGACAGGGAAGAAGTGGTCCACCAGGCTGTTGCGTTGGTAGCGGTCGTAGCCGAGCTTCTGGTCGAGGCCTTCCTGCTTGAAGACGACGCGGTCGTGAATGCTGGCCGTGCCGTCGTCGCCGTTGCTGGAGGGACCGCGAAGGACCGCGCGGTGGTACGCCTCGGGACGGCGGGAGAGCGACGCGAGCAGGTTGTGGCAAATCGCTTTGGCGTCGAGCTCGTAAAGCTGGCCGCCCTCGGCGGGGGCGACGAGCGCGGTCAGACGGTTGTTCGCGAGCTTCACCTCTTGCCGGCCGTCGAGGTTGTAGTCGGCGGCGGTCATTTCGACCCACGGCTCCTGGTCGCTCTGCCACGAGCGACCTTGGTGCTGGTCGAGCAGGTTGTCGGCGGCGATCAGGTGCTGGTACACGGCGTTCCGGAGGTGCGGGAGGTAGGCGCCGCCGAACGCGCCGTGCCAGTAGCTGCAGTTGCACTGGCCGCGGTAGAGCTCCAGGCGGGCCTGCTCGATAAAGTCGTTGGTCGCGCCCGATTGGACGACGTCGTGCAGGCGGCGGCTGACCATCTGCATGCGGGCGTACATCTCGTTGGTTTCGGGATACTTCGCCTTGAAGTTTCGCCAGTAGCCGCCGCGAACGAACGGCTTGATCATGTCCCACATGCCGTGGTGCTCGAGCTCGTGCTTCGCGTCTTCGTACTGGTTGATGCGAGCGGCGGGGAGGGCCCACTCGGTCATCTCGCGGTAGCTGCCCTCGGGCAGGTAGAGCTTGCCGAGCGGCGGGACGGCTTCGATCGCTTCGCTGGGCGTGGTGAGGCGGAGCCAATCGGAGTTCGCCTGCAGGGCGTCGAAGAATTGCGTGAGCCAGCCGCGGTCGTAGACGTGCTCTTTGGTGCCGGGCCAGGTGCCGAACTTCTCGCCGTCGTCGCCGAAGACCATGACGGAGCCGGGGCGGCGCTCGGCGACGGTCTTCAAGTAGTCGATGGTTTCCTGCGGCGGCTGGAAGGGAATGAGGTACCGCAGGCGCTCGCTGCCG
>JANOIK010000400.1:0-9429 GCA_031407585.1 Planctomycetota bacterium
ATCTCTTCGACAGCCAAGCAGATCCAAGTGATTTTGCCGAGAAGCTGCTTGTTACCTTGGCAGATGAGGCTGTTGAAAACCACGTCGATTCTGTAATTTCCGACGCCAAGCGAATAGCAACAGACAAGAATATTGCCGAACGAAATTCGACCAATATCGCGCGTATCAAGAATGACTTCGAGATGGTTATGCCAAGTGATGGCATTACGCAGTTGACGGATGTGCTTAGTGCGGCCTGGGAGTGCCACCACAAGGCCGATTTATGGCAAAACCTTCCACACATTAGGCTCACTGAAAGGCGGCGAATTTTGCATGATCTTGTGCTAAAAAGCTTTGAGGTGTCGGAATACTCTCAGCGAATTGCGATGCCATGATTCTACGTGCAGACAAAATTGCGCAGCAGATCGAAAAGCCGGATAATCCAAAGGACCCACTGGTCTTTCGTCCCAAACCCAGCGTGGACGAGTTGCGCAATTCCGGCGCAGCGTCTGTCGACATGCGACTTGGTTGCTGGTTCCAAGTATTTCGTGGACCGCGGCTTTCGCATTTGGATGTGTACTCCCAGGGTTCGAAGGCTCCAAGCGAGTCACAGCTTACTAAAACCCACTATGTGCCTTTCGGCGAGCCGTTCATCCTCCATCCACGAGCATTTGTGCTGGCGGTGACTTTGGAGTGGATTCGCCTGCCTAGCAATATTGCAGGTTACGTGATTGGAAGATCGTCGTGGGGGCGCCACGGACTCATTATTGCGACGGCCACTGGTGTTCACCCAGGTTTCACCGGTTGCCTGACTCTCGAATTGACGAACGTAGGTGAAGTGCCCATCACGATTAAGCCGGGAACGACTATTTGCCAACTCTTTCTTCACGAAGTCAATTCTGGCGACCCGGAGAAGGTGGACTTAAGCCGGTTCATTGGAAACAGAAAACCGACAATTGGCTCAATCGAGTTGGACGAAATCGCCGTCAAGTTGGCAAGGAACACGCTTTGATAGTTCACACGCGGCCGCTTCCCCCGCGGGCGTCAGTTCTAAGTGCGTCGTCCGCAAACTGTCGTACCCGTTTGCGTGACGCCTTAGCAGCCCTTGGGCCTCAAGTTGCTTGTAGGTCCGCCCCACCATGACATACAGGGAAGCCGTCATCGCCACGCCCAACCAAATGCCGGGGTTGCATTGCACCAAGCCCTTCTGGCAGTCCTGGATACGGCACCAGAGCGTCGCAAATTGGCTGTCCATCCGCCCCGTCGGACGGCCTTGGTTCGCATAGAACTCGCGGTCGCGATAGATGCCAACAAGCACATGCCGCTGACGTTCGTTCACGTTTCTTACCAGTGTTAGGTGTTTAGAAAACGTAAGTATCTATTAACCTGCCTCTTCCGTATGGACTGAACCAGAACGCAAGCCGGGGAGGACCCGGGACGATAGGCTTTGCACCTAAAGTCTGAAGTCGCGGCGAGTTTAGGTGCAGGTAGTTGAATTCTAGTGCAGCCGATTCCCCGCCACGGTCTATACTGCCGTTCGCGACGGCCGTGGGATGTTCGGTGAAGTCGCTGTTCTAGGGACGACCCCATGCGACGACGTGTAATCACAGGCATAGTCGCGGGCTGGGTGCTGTGGGTGGCGCTCGCCGCGACGGAGTTTGCTTACCACGACGCCCGGGGACATATTCCAAAGTCGGTGCGTGGCGCTGTCGACGTGGTAATGACAGGCGTTGCGTGTGCCGCTTGGCCGGTCGGGTTCGTCGGCTACTTCTTCATCTGGGGCGAAGGCCCGCCAGCCTGGTTGAGGTACTGGGCGCCAAACGTAGCAATCGGACTTGCTATCTACGGAACACTCGGCGCAATGGCGGGGGCGATTTACGCCCGCCGTCGCAAGTCTGAGTAGCGATGGCGACTTTAGGTGCAAAGCCGGGACGATAGGAATTGGGAATATTGGGAACGCCGCACGGCGTGTTTAAGCATGGCCCCCCGCCGCGCGAACCATAGCCACGATGCCGGCCTTTAGCGCTTCCGGTAGCGTCGTCCACGCATCAATCACCGCCGTCAATTCGGGGTCGAAAGGGACTTCCCGAGCGTCGAGTGCGCCGCATTCTGCGCCGCTTTCAGGCGAACCGCTTGAATTTCCCGCGTTTTCGCGGGATGTTCGGTTCCTGTCCTCTCCGCTATGTCACAGGCGGCTCGTCGCAAAGCATTGCTGATGCAACGTTGCGGCGAGCCGTTTTCATTGACACAGTTGACTGTGTCATACTCGCAAAACGCCCGATAGTCGGCGTTTAGCAATGCTGGCCCAGGCTGTTCATCATCCTTGGTCACTTTCTCACTACGGATCGACTCGCGATCCTCAGGACCTCGCGGGTAAGGGTCGTTGCCAAGACGCTACGTTGCGCCGAGGCCGGGAATCGTGCCCAGCTTCAGCATCTGCTTCTGGGCTTGCTCGTCATGGAGTTGGTAGTGATGCCGAACCATGTCGCTGTGTCGGTGTCCGAGCCAGTTCATGACGACCTGCTCGGCGACGCCCGAGTTGGAACACCAGCTACAAAAGTAGTGCCGAAAACTGTGTACGTCTGGGGTCGGGAACACAGACGACAGTGGAGTTAGCACCTGCTCCACCAGAATCATGCGAAGATTTACGTCGTGGAGACGGCCGCCCTTTGCAGCAACGAACACCCGGCCATTAGCGCCGGGCCAATGCAGGCTATCTCATACCTCGCGAAGGGTCTCGTGAATCGGAAAGCACCGCAACCGCCGACTCGTGTTGATTCGCGGCTGTCGCGTGACGGGTTGACGGCTACGGCTTTGTTCCTGTAGTTCCAATTCGCAAAATGCAGTGGACCCAAAGCGTTGGCTTGGGTACTTTGGCAGCATGTCGGAAAATTGGGCGCACGGCAATTGTGCTTCGCCGTTCGTATGTGGTTGGACGTTCAGAGTGGCGCGGCCGCGATGCCATACATCGCACGAGCCTCAACCGAGGGCCCAAGCGATCCGAGGGTCACTGAAAGCGTTTTCTCGCAACGCTTTCGCCAAATGGAGAATACGCGGTCAACGCTGTTGCCGCCCCCAATCGCCGTGCTCAAGGACATATCCGCAGTTATCCAGGGACCCTCGTCGAGCCCAACGTCGATGCCCGTGTCTTCGAAACCCGCCTCGAGCCATTCCGGTCGTGGCACACGGTCATCGAAGAGTATGTAGAGCCATGCTGGCCTCGCAAGCTTTACGACAATTTCCAGCTGCCCCAAATATTTGTCGTCGTTGAACGTCCGTACGTAGTCGATGCGTCGCAGGAAGTCGGGCAGCCCGCCGCTCCCAATTCCGTTCCACTGATGGGGGCGATCGACAAATGCGAGGGCGTCTTCCGCCAATCCGCCCGGCGTCACCTGGTAATAGCTGGAACTGCCCGTCGCCCGCAAATTGTCGTAAATGTCAGCGATCACGCACTCGCTTTCAGTCGGGGACCGGCTGGTCGACCAACTCTCACCGCCAGTGTCGCGTCGCACTTGCACAATGCGGTCAATCCCGCCCCGTTGGCTGACGCTCACCGCTTCGCCTTGCTTGAGTCGCTTTTGTACGTGGTCCGCCTTGGAATCTTGCCCGGTGGGCGTGAGATCAACTTCGCCGTCAAACACGACGACGTCGGTCTTTCCATCGCCGCGGGCAACGACTCCGAACTCGGTGCCGAGATCGACAATCTCGACGTCAGGCGTTTCGATTGTGAACCCGGCGCACCAGTGAGGTACGTGAGCGGTGGCTTGCCCGCGATCAAGCTGCACGAGCATATCGGAGTCGATGCGCAGAGATGCGGGGCCGAGAGCCTTGAGCGTTGCCCCCGACCGAAAGCGCAGCGTTAGCATGCCTGAATCGATAGCAACACGACCCGGACGGATTCGACCGTCGGTGGTCAGCGCGTCAGTCGTCTCTGACCAGGCGACGAGACGATCGTCGACGATTTCGGCAACCGTGTCATCGAGACGACCGCCGCTCGTTGCCAGCCAGAGTCCTGCACCGCACGCCGCCATGAGCACGGCCGCAGCCGCCAGACGGCGTGGCCAAGCGACGGCGGGACGCGGCGCCGCGGCAGGCGTACGACCACCTACAAGATTTGCTTCTGGCGCGGCGATTGGCGGATCGAAGACCTTGACCTCGATCGACTCCCACTCGAGCCAGCCGTGAATGCGCAGTTGCGAAGCCACTTCGCGGGCGAGTTCAGGATGTTCCTGAACCAGCACATCGAGTTCTCGATTTTGCGCGGGCGACGAGCCCTGTTCGAGCACCTGATCCAGTAACTCGGAAAGTCGTCGCCGTGCCTGGTCGGGAAATGACATGTTTACGCCTCACGCGCCAGCGTGGTTTCCACGCAGCGCGCCAACATACGACGTACGCGGTAAAGCCGCGCCGAAATCTGATTTGCAGTAGCGCCGGTTTGGCTGGCCATCGCTTGCACTGGAATTCGTACCAAATAACGCTCTCGAATGAGCTCGCGACCTGCGGGATCAAGCTTTTCAACGCAATTCCGCAATGCGGCGAGACGCAAGTCCTCTTCAGCGACGTCGTGTCGATATGCGTCACTAATCAACTGGAGAGTCTCGTCGCTAAAGACGAGTTTGGAACGGCTGAACTTCCTGCGCGACGCCATCACGTTCTGGTAGGCAAATCCCAACGCCCACGGGAGGAATGGCCGGCTAAAATCGTACTGGTTCAACTGTTTCCACAAGTCCAGATTCGTATCTTGGAGCACGTCGGCCGCCCCACCGCGGCCGATTAGGAGAGAGTTAATGTATGCATACATCTCTCGTTGATGAGCGGTAAGCAGCTCGACGAACGCTGTCGCGGAGTCGACCTCTTGCACTTTGGCATTGCGCTCGGACATGACTGGACGCCGCGCGTGAAAACTCGCCTGCGCGAAATTGCAGAACTCAGTGTTAGTTATTGTCAGCCGACTCAACGCAAATCTGACGATAAATCCGCGGAGCCAACCACTCTAGCGGCAAGTATCGCCCGCAAACATCCGTGCTCGATGATCAGAATAGTCCGTTCTACTTAGGAAATTTAGTTTTTTGCCGTCAGAATGCGTTGGCTGCGGCGGAATCACAACGGATGTTACCGCGTTTAGGCGACGAAGGCCGGTCGGATCGGCCAACGGAGAACGTCCGAGCGAAACGCTTTTTCTCTCCTCTGCGGTCGCGATTTCCCTTTTCTTGACCAGTTCGAGCAAATCACTGCTGCGGTTTCGCCGCGGCACGTGTCCGCATCGGGTGCCCTAACCATCTCATGATTTGGAGGACAGCTTATGATTGGCCGCTTTTTCTCGAATTCAATGACGGCAGCCTTAATATTTGGCGTCGCTGCTGCGGGGCAAAACGCCTTCGGCGTTTCGATTTCAGTGAACACTGTCGGCGCCTATGCTCCAGGCGCCGCTGGAAGTCCGGTCGTCAATAACGCGACGAGCAATTCCGCTGCCAACGGCATTCCCCTTGCGGTATTCCAGCCGTTAGTGGCTGGGGCGTTTGCCACAAACACTGGTGGCACGCTCAATTTCGAGACATCGAGTAATTGGGTGACGAGCAACGGCGGCGCCGCCACCGGTTTTGGCGATGGCCCGACTAACCCGATCACCGCTAGCTACGGTGTGGCATTGAGCCAATCCTTAGGGCTGTGGCGCACCGATGTCGCTGCGGCAGTTCCGCTCGCCATCGATGCCTCGGGCAATGGCGCGAATGTCGCGTCGGGCACGCAGATCATGGGCATCCGCACGAGCGGTAGCCCCGTGAATCTTGCATTTAGCAAGGGCCTTTCGGCGTTAGGACTGGTGTTCCTCCCGCGAGGGGCGGCACGAACCGTGACCATGACAGCGATTCTCGATGACATGGCGACCATCGCGGGTTCGTCCGAAACCATCAATGCCGACAACACGCCCGGCTCGTTCTTTTGGGGCTTCAAAGCGCCTGCTGGCAGGACCATTGTTGGACTTAACATCCTGTCTCCTGGCGGCTTCTCGCGGTTCGATGACCTTGGATTCGTCGTAGCCCCCGAGCCTTCGAGCATGGCATTAATCGGCATCGGCTGCATCGCAATGATGGTCGCTCGTCGGCGGCGATAAGGGCCGATCTTTCTCCTTAGCCTGTTTTCCATGAGGGGCGTGGTTCGTCGTTGGACGGTCACGCCCCTGTTCTATTGGCATTGACCTGAGAGCGCGTCCGCGTGCGTTTCAAGTTGACGGCCCGTGGGGGCGCGGCGATCCGGATCCCCCCGTCGATCGCGATGGCAACCTACTGGCGTTAAGCACATTTAAAAAAGAGTTAGACAGTTCAGGAAATCTGTCGTCAGATTTGAATTCAGCGGGAAGAGATATTTATGCGAGCCGATGATGCAACTGCTCAGCACTTTGCTCGCGACCGCGATCTAGTTACGGTCTGCCGCTCAACGAGCGGGACTTTGCATCGGCGCAAGTGCGCTGCGTCGTTCAACGTTTGACTCTGTGCAGTCCCACAGACGACGGCCTTTCGAAGCCCGCCAGTTTCGCAACTCACGGCGTCGAAGGCACGTCGTCGCAAACTCAGTTTGCGTTCCGCATAGCAAGAAGACGCGTTGCCATGAGCGTCCATCGTACGGTTCGTTCCGTTAGGTCTTCCGATTCGACCACTGCTTTTTGAGGAGGTTAGGTCATGTTGAAGGCTCATCGTTTGTTGCTTTTTGCTGCACTATCCCTCGGCACGAGTCGTCCGGCCACCGCCGCGAATTGGGACTCGTGCGACAAGTGGGCAACTTGGACCAATGGAGGCTACACGATCTACAACAACGTGTGGGGCGCCAATCCGGGCTGGCAATGCATCTGGGCCAACTCGGGTCCGAACTGGGGGGTGAGTTGCAACCACGGCACGAGTGGCGGAATCAAATCTTATCCCAACAGCAATAGGGATTTGAACAGAGCCGCCAACAGCGTCTCCTCCTGTAAAACCACATTCAATGTCAGTCGACCGTCGAACGGCGCCTTCACGACAACATTCGATGTCTGGGGCAATGGCAGCGCCTACGAGGTCATGTTGTGGATGAACAAGGTCGGAGCGGTGGGCCCCATCGGGTCCCTCCAAGCCTCCAACCAAACGATCGGCGGACACACGTGGAACGTTTACAAGGGCACAAACGGCAGCATCCAGGTGTTCTCGTTCGTGCGAACGAGCAACACGAATTCGGGCACGGTCGATCATAAGGCGATTTGGAATTGGGTCCAAAATCGCGGCTGGTGGAACAATCCGACCATCGGCAAGAGGCAGTTTGGTTTCGAGATCACCAACACGGGCGGCTCCAACGCGTCCTTTGTGGTCAACAGTCGATCAGATTCCAGCAGCTAACGAAATTCCCCCTACTTCTGTAAGGGCAGGCGGATGTGCGGCGTGGCAACATCCGCCTGCCCATTTTCATTGAACATTATGCGGCAAAACTTTTACGGCACGCGGCCCCTCACATTTGTTGCGGCCATGCTCGTCGTGGGTTTCGTCCTCGCGTTACCCTACGGCGCTACGTTTGAGCTCGCCGCCGAGTCGCCGACACATGCGCCTCTCGACGGCGAGACGGAAACGTTGGTCCCCGTTCCCGCCGATCAGGCGGCGGAACTTCGCCAATTTGCCCGCTGGGAGGATGCGGCTGCCGGCGTCGTGTTCGCCCTGAAGGCGGGCAAGCTGGACGAGGCCTATCAATGCCAGCGGTCCGCGATGGATCTGGCGACGCCAGCCAAGCATGGAGATCTACGTCAGGCCCGCACAATTGTCTTGTTGGGCGAGACGCACGAATCCGCCGAAAAACCCGATCTCGCCGAGCAAGCCTACTTGGATGCCATCGCCACAGGCGAGCAGGCGGTCGGCCGCAATGATGCAAGTCTTTTGGACCTGCTCGATCACTTGGCCAATTTTTACGAGCGGCGAGGCCGTCTTGAGGACGCCAGTAGGGTCCTTGCTCGAATCCTACGGATCGCGCAGGGCACTCCCCACGGCCCACCTCGCGAAGTCGCGAATCGTGCACGTAATCTGGCGATGATGTACGAACGCCTTGGCCGAAGGGCGGAGTCAGAGACGCTTTATCGCCTTACTCTCACCGTTGGCGGTAAGGCGGGACCCAGGCTTGAGTCAGATCTCGTCCAGGACATGCTCACGGTGTCGGCCTTCTACCGCGGCTGGTCAAAGCATGACGAGGCGCTTGTGCTAGCAACTAGAGCTGAGGAATTGGCCACGCGCGTCGGCGGACCGAACTCTATGGACATCGCGTTTGCGCTGGACGCGCAGGCCGCTGCATTGGTTGGAGCCGGTCGAACGGCCGACGCCGAGGCGCCGGCAGCACAAGCCTTATTCATTGCGGAGGAGCAACTCGGGGCAGAAAGCCCCGATTTGGCGCCCAGACTAATCTTGGCCGCCCAAGTGCAAGCGGCGCTTCACCGGAAAGCCGAAGCATGCGCCATGATGGATCGCGCGATTGCGATCACGGGAAACGACGTGGGACATGACAGCATGGAAGTAGCTGCGATGCTGCGCACTTACGCCGCCGTATTAGAAACGATTGGCGATAAACGGCGTGCCGCAAATCGGCTTCGGCAGGCGGAGTCATTGGAACATCCTCGGCGGGCAACGCCCACATTGGCGGATTGATCTCCATGCACCGTTCAGGCGCCACGATTCACGTCGGTCCCACACGAACCCGGACGGCTGCATATCCCATTGACTTCAGAAGTGTTGCCATGGGGACGCCTGAGAATGCGAGGAAGCACTTGTCGAGCGTAGTAGGGCCCTTTGCAGCGCGCTGAGGTGAGACATCCATGAGGAAGCCTCTGTCAAGACCGGAGCAAGACGATCGCGGAGCTTCCCAGACAAGGCCGAAGTACTGAGCAGCCGCTTTGGCGTTACGGAATCGATTGGGATCGTCGATGAAGGCTGCGATGGCTTCCGCCGTGCGGATTCCGACGCCGGGGATGCTGCGCAAGCGTAGGATCGCAGGCGACTTGTCGGCCCGGTTGTTGAGTTCTCGTTCAATACGTTGAAGTTGACGCGTGAGCGCCTCGATCTCCTCAAGAAGCAGGTCCCGTCGCAACGTATGTGAGAAAGTGGGGAAGGTCAGTTCTCGGAGCCAGGCCATCCCGTCCTTGGTCCACAGGCTAGTTCGCCGCCGCGCAGCGATGCCATTGCTGCGTAAGAGCGCCCGCACGGCGTTCTTAGCGCGCGTCCGCTTAGCGACCACCTGACTGCGGCAGTTGATCAACTCCCGCCAGGTGCGCACGTCGATTGAGGGGATGTGAACCGTCGGCAGCTCGCCAAGATAGAGCAGCTTCGCCAAGCGCTCAGCATCCTTGCGGTCGTTCTTGTCCTTCGAGCGATAGATCAACCGAAGCTGGCCGGGATGTGCGACGAGGACTCGTGCGGCCAACGGCCGCAGGAGGTCGTGGTAGTGGCC
>JANOIK010000412.1:0-4691 GCA_031407585.1 Planctomycetota bacterium
CGGCAGCCTGAAGGCCGGTGCGCAGCTCTGCCAGCAATTGCTGGATGTGGTGCTGGTACTCCATGCGCTCGGCGTTCCAACGTCGCTCTTCATGCCGGAATTCTCGGTCCTGCTCGTCAAGCGACTTCTCGCGGGCGACTAGCCGGGTTGCCTGTTGCTCGATCTCGCTCTGCTGCTGGTTCGCCCAGCGTTGGAGTTCGTCGCGCCGCTGGTCGACCTGGGCGAACTGCTCCGCGAGCTCGCCGCGGATGCGGTCCAACTCCTGCCGCCGCCGCTGCAGGTCGTCGGTCGCCGATTGGAAGTGGTTGGAGAGTCGGCTCCGCGTCTGTGCTATGGATCGCGACAACGTCGCCGGGGCAAGCACGCCTTGCAGTTGCAGCCAGGTTTCCTCGGTTGCCAGGCGCGTTTCGAGCGTCTCCCGTTGCGTGTCACGCAATTGCTCGGCGAGTTGTTCCAAGGATTGCTCGCGCGCGTCGAGCGCCTGGTCGCGGCGATCGAACTCTCGTGTGCGTTGTTCGCTTTCCAGGCGTGCCTGATCGGCCGCGGCGACCAACGCCCGGCGCTCTCGTGTGACTTGATTCTCGAACGCCAGCTCCTGCCGCTCGAGATCACGCTCGCGATCGACGAATTGCACCTGCCGCTCCGCGAGCATCGTCTCGGCATTGTCGAGGTAGGCGCCGCGCATCTCAAAGGCGGTGGCCTGCTGCTCGAGCTCGACCATTTTCTGCTCGATGATGCCGAGCCGCTCGAATCGCTTGAGCGCGGACTCGATCTCGCGCTGGCGGAATTGCATGCGGCGCTCAGTGGCGGTGAGCTCGGCGCCGCGGCAGTCTTGCTCCGCGGCGTCGCGGTCGAGCTCGGCCCGACGAAACTCGATTTCGCCAGCCGTTTCGGTCAGGCGCTTTTGGAGGTCGGTCAACGACGCTTCGGCCGCCGCGAGTTGGGCCGCGCGACGTTCGAGGTCGGCGTGCCCGGTCGTGATCGCCGCTTGTTGCCGGCTGTTGCGTTCCTGCTCGTTGTAAAGCGTCGCTTCGCGCGCGTCGAGCTCGCGCTGCCGCTTCTCGACCTTCTGCTTGGCGTCGTCCAGGTCGGTCTGCCGCGTTCGGCATGCGGCCGTCTCGAAGTCGAGCGCGTCAAGTTTCGTCTGAAGTTCGGTCCGCCCGAGTTCCAACTCGAGCTGCAACGTGGCCGTGACCTTTTCGCGCTCCGACAACTCGGCAAGTCGCTGCGTCAGCTCCTCTGCCTCTTCGATCTGAAGCGTCGCGAGCTCCTGCCGCTCGGCGAGCCGTTGCTCTTGCTCGTCGAGCTGCTGCTGCCGGGCGGCAATGTCCGTTTCGGATTGTTCGACCCACAGCCGCGCGCTGCGAATCCGCGAGTCGAATTCGGCCTCCTGCGAGTTGAGCCGTCCCTCGCGGCGATCGACTTCGCTCAATCGCTCCTGAAGGCGCGTCGCCAGGCTCGCCGCATGCTCTGCAAGCATGGTAGGCGATGCGACCACGAGATCGAGGTTCGCATCACCCGTCTCTGGGAAGAGCACGTCTCCGCCGTCGTCCTCGTTCGCGACCGACGTCTCGGCGCCTCGCTGGACGCCGCGTGTGCGATCTGTGGCGCCTACGGTGGCTCCGCGGGCAACCTCGCTCGTCGGGCGGCGAAGGGCATGAGCGCCATCGACGCGCATCTCCCGCATCGACGGCTCGCCGTCCCTCGCGGGGTCGTGGTGCTCGCTGGACATAACGCCAATCCGCGGATGCAACGCGAAAATCGTCGGCGCATGGCCGAACGTCCTTCGCAATCAGAAAAGTTTGCCTAGAGCGAACCATCGGCAAAGCGAGCCGAAGAAGTTGACCGGATTCGCGAGATCGACTGAATCCAGCCGACCGGGCCGTCGAAACGCGGGCGCTCGGCTGCTAGCAACCGGCATTCGCTAGCGGCGACTTTCATCTGTGCGGCGTCGCAAGAATGCAGGCGCCCGCCGGCTCTACTCCGGCTTATAGACCCGGATCGTCACGCCCGCGATCAGGTGCCCGGCGCGCTTGCGATACTCGACCATATGGGGCGCCTTGAGATGCGCCCGCAGCGCCTCTTCGCTCGACCACTTCTCAACAACGGTGACGATATTAGCCCGCGGCGTCGTCGAGAGATCGGTGTCCGCGTCGGTCGCGTGGCCGTATTCGATGCACCCGTCCTCGTCGCGCACCACCGGCACGAGCCGGCGGAATTCGACGAGCAGTTGGTCGCGAGATCCCTCGCGAGCTTCAATTTCCGCGATCACGTGAATCATTTCACCCGCCTCAGAACGAAGAGTCGCGGAAATTCCGCACCGACCACGCCTGCCGCGCTCACGGCATTACGCCTTCTGCGCATCGAGAGCCTGCTGGAGCACCGTCTTAGGCTTCACGCCGACGAAGCGCTCGACGACCGAGCCGCCCTTGAACACCATGAGCGTGGGAATGCTGCTCACGCCGTAGCTTTGGGCCGAGTTTGGCGCATCGTCCACGTTCAGCTTCACGACCTTCGCGCTGCCAGCGTTCTCGCTCGCCAGTTGCTCGACCACCGGCCCGATCTGCCGGCACGGACCGCACCACGGCGCCCAAAAGTCGACCAACACCGGCTCGCTGGACTCGAGGACTTCGCTCGAAAAATTGTCGTCGTTAACTTCTTGAACGCCCATGACGGTTCTCCGTGGTTGCCGCCCGCCGCCCGATGCGACGCTGGCGAGGAAATCGAGTTTTTGCTTGTAACGGATGTACGAATCGACAGGCCGAAAGGTTCGCTCGCCGACGCGCGCTCCCGCAAGTTGCCACTGCAATCAAACTGCCGGGATTATTGGATGCTGGGGCCCAACTGTCAACAAACGGACGGCTCACTCGGCACGGCCGTTGCTCCCCAGCGGCCGGCGCTTGATACTCGGGGTGCTCGCGGGCAACAACTTCACGCTTCCCCCTCGAAAGACTCCGGAGACCGACCCATGGTTCGCACGCCCAGCACCATGTTGCCGCTTGGCACCCAGGCGCCCGATTTTCGGCTCATGAACGTCGACGGCCGCGAGGTGGGTCTCGACGATTTCGACGGGGCGCCGGCGCTGCTCATCATGTTCATGTGCAACCACTGCCCCTTTGTGATTCACGTGGCGGACGATCTGGCCGCATTGACGCACGAGTACATCGGCCGCGGCGTCGCCGTGGTGGGCATCAACGCTAACGACGTGGCAACTCACCCCGCCGACTCGCCGGAGCAGATGGTGGCCGAGGCCGAGGCGCGGGGGTACGCCTTTCCGTACCTTTACGATGAAACGCAGGAGGTGGCCCACGCTTACCACGCCGCCTGCACGCCGGACTTTTTTCTGTTCGACAAGAATCGCCGCCTGGTCTACCGCGGACAGATGGACGACAGCCGCCCGCAAAGCGGCATTCCCGTGACGGGAAAGGACCTGCGTGCGGCGCTCGACGCCGTGCTCGCGGGCAGGTCCGTGTCCGAGCAGCAGCGCCCGAGCCTCGGGTGCAACATCAAGTGGAGGGCCGGCAACGAGCCCGATTACTTCGGCGGCTGACGCGAATCCGGATGCGGCGAGATTCGCGCCTCGCGAACGAGCTGCCGAACCATCGCCGGCGCGTCGCCCAGTTCGGCGACAAGCGTCAACTGACGATCGCCCCACGAAGGCGACGACGCGATGTCGCGGCACCGCTCTAGATAGGGCAGGCATCCCAGCTCATCGGCTGTCGGGTGCAGGCGCGCGACGAGCTGCTCGACCACTTGCTCCACGGACCGCGACTCGAACGTGAGGTGGTCGACCAACCGCGCGGCCGTGCCGTAGCGCGCGGCACGCCACTTGTTCTGGCTCACCATCATCGGATGTGCGTCGTGCTGGTAGGCGCCCTGGTCGATTTCGTCGGACAGCGATTTCACGAGGCACTGCGTGAGGGCCGCGAGCGCTAGTACGTCGTCGAGACTGCCAGGCATGTCGCACATCCGCACCTCGACCGTGCCGAAGTTGTGGTGCGGTCGCACGTCCCACCAGATCTCGCGGATCGTGTGGATGAACCCCGTTTCCTGCATGTGATTGACCAGCCACGCATACTCGCTCCAGTTGCGCATCACCGGCGGCAACCCCGCGGTCGGCAGGCCGGCCATGACCTTCGACCGGTACGATTGCAGGCCCGTCGGCTGGCCCTCCCAAAACGGGCTGCTGCTCGATAGCGCGAGCAGCGTTGGCAGGTGCTGCATGATGCGGTCACAAATCATCACCGCCTTGTCGCCCGAGTCGACGCCCACGTGAACGTGCAGACCGAAGGTCACGAGCTGTCGGGCGAGCGTCTGCAGAGTGTCGACGAGCTGGAGATATCGCTCATCGGGCGTCACCTCTTGCTCGCTGCACAGCGAAAATGGATGCAGCCCGCCCCACCACAGCGCCAGTCCCAACTGATCGGCCGCGGCCTCGACCACGCCGATCCGCCCACGCAGCTCGCGGTCGGCGTCTTTGATGCTTTCGCACACGTCGGTGTTGATCTCGAGCGTCGATTGCATGAGCTCCGGCTTGAACCGCTCGCGGCCTTGCACCGGCAGCAGTTCGACGAGTTGCGAAAACCGGTTGGCAAGCGCCAAGGTCTGGACATCGACGAGCCCAAGCTCGATTTCGATGCCGAGCGTCGGCCGCGGATTCGATGTGAATTTCAAAACGGCCATGGCGCCCG
>JANOIK010000418.1:0-8897 GCA_031407585.1 Planctomycetota bacterium
CCACGCGATCCACGCGAGGGCCGCGGCCAGCGCGACGACGCCCACGCCCCGTCGCACACGCTGCCGTCGACGGAGCCGAGCAATGCAGCGCGCTTGCCAATCCAGCATCGACGCCGCAAGCACGTCGTGGAAAATCTCGTAGCGCGGCTCGTCCTTTTGTTCGAGCGAGGCGCCGATGCTTCGGAGAATTCGCACGTCGCCCTTGTAGATCGCTTCGAGAATGGGCTCGATCTTTTTGATCGGAACCTCGGCGAAATGAGCCATCTCCTTGGCGGTCAGCGCGATTTTTGTGCCGCTGGGCGTCACCAGGCGATCGAAGAAGCGGGCCGCGATTCCCTGCTGCTCGGCTGTGAGCTTTCCCATCGTCTGGTCGAGGTGAGTGCGCACAATCTGCGCGGCGTTCCCCAGCTTGGCCAGAGTGTCGAAGCGCAACACGGTCGAGCCGCTCTTGGCCTCCTCGTGCCACACGCGCTTCATCACCAGCTGCAGGTACGGCGCATCGACGCGCGGCCGTTGATCCGGGCGCTCCTCGATGCGAACGACGCCTTGCCCTACGAGGCCGACGCGCGTCTTTCCGGTTTGAACCTGGTCGAGCACCGCGATGACGAGATCGTCCTCGATGCCGATCGCCGGCTTGGTTTCTGCGAACAGGGCGTTGTACTTGTCGAGCGGCAGGCGGATGGCGGATTCGGCGGACGCGCGATCGAGGTGCTCCAGCCTCAGGTAGTTGTCGAAGAGCCCGGGAATGCGGCCTTTGAACGCATCGAGCGTCGCGAGGGCATCCTCGCGGATGGTGATCAGAAAGTGCGCGCCGAGTTTTTCCTTGCTCATAGCGCGCACGAATTCGTGCGCGAAAGTCCCAGGGCCTTCCTCGTGACCGTGGTAAAGGAAGAACTCCTCGAACTGGTCGAAGACGCAGAGCAGCGATCCGTCGATCGCCTCGCACCCGCGCGTCAGGATGTCGATGAGCGACCGCTCAGTCGGATCGACGTCGAAGCTCGCCCGCGGCTGGCTGCGATGCACGCCTGCGGCGATGGCGTTCTGCAGCCCCACCATGGGGTCGCCGTGCCAGTCGCTGAACTCCACCACGGCGAAATCGGGCTCGCCAAACTCGGCGGCTTGCGCGGCCGCCTCCTCGCGCAGGTCCTTGATAACGCCGGCTCGCAGCACCGAGCTTTTGCCCACGCCGCTGGCGCCGTAGAGCAGCGTCAGACGGGACGTGCTCAGGTTGGCCGCGATGATCTGGCGCTCGCGCTCGCGGCCGAAAAAATACGCCGCCTGCGCCTCCGTGAAAGGCGTCAGGCCAACGTAGGGACAGAATTGAGGGTCGTTATCGGGCATGCATTAAGCGTCAGGACGACCTCGGCCGGGCGGCTCGCCGATTCGACAATAGCAAGCGGCGTTCAAGTCACGCACTGCCGCTCGTCGAGCAGGCATTGCAAATCTCGGATGTATTCGCTGAGTTCCTTGTCGTAAATCGTGACGTCGCGATCGCGCCAGAACTTCTGTTCAATCTCGTCGTGCCTGAGTTGCACGGCCCAGGAGACGTAACCTTTGTTTTTGGTCGCCTGCTCGCGTTTCACGCCGCGGAAGAACGCCCGCATGTTCCAGTCGGTCAGGCTGTAGCCCAGAAACAAGAACTGGCTGCGGTGGAAGCGCTTGCTGACGACGCTGGGAATGCGTTTGACGACGTCGCCGCCGGTCAGGTAGTCGATGTAGTTGTCTTCGGTGATGACGAAATTGTGATTCTCCGGCTCATCGCTGCACCGTTGCACGGCGCCATGAATCTTGAGCAGCACGGGCCGGTTGGCTACGTCGATCTCGGCATAGTCGTTCGCCGAATGAACGATCTCGGTGTGGCCGTCCGTCGATCGGTAGTGCACGAACTTGCCGCGATTCTCGTCATCGCGAATGTACGACAACCGGTCGTAGGGCTGCTCGGCTTCTTCGAACGCCCGCTCCATCAAGTCGTCGTAGTTCGTGGAAATGATGAGCAGGTTGTTGTTCGTGACTCCTCGCTTAGCCAGTAGCGCCGGCAGCGCGGCGAAAAAACGATGCAGCGGCGTGATCGTGTAGTCCCGGTTGAACAGCATGTGGAGATGATCGTCCAGCACCGAAGTCCCATTGGTCGCGACGAACTGGGACACGCGCAGCAGGTTCTCGCGGTCAGGCGCCGGGTACTGGAAGAACCCCGCCAGGCAATGCGAGAGCTCGCGCGCACTGGGCAGGAACCCCGAATTGGGGTCCCACGGCTGATCGTAGTCGTAGTCCGGAGGCCGGATGCAAAGATTGACGCCGGCGCCGAAAAACGGAATCAGCCGGCCCTTTTCCATCGCGTCGATGACCGCGGCGTAGTGTGGCGCGTCGGGAGGCGAGACGGACATGGTCACTTTGCTGGGAGCGAGAACGGCGCGGCGACGCCTTGCGGCGCGTCAACGGCAACCACGGACGAAAGGACGACGACCGGGCAAGACAACTATTTTCGCCTCGGCAACGAGGCAAAACAATACCTGAGGCGAGAGATTGCGCCCAATTCACACCCTGCCACGCGCCGATTTTACTGGCCGCTCAGCTTTTCCGTGAGCCGGCGGAAGCAGTCGAGCGTCTGCCGGCTTACGTGGTGCTCGATCCCCTCGGCGTCAATGGCCGCGGTCTCTTCGCTAACGCCGATCGCGCGCAGGAAGTCGTACACGATGGTGTGCTGTCGGCGACTCTTGGCCGCGAGCTGCCGGCCGGCCTCAGTCAGGTCAAGCGGACGGTAGCGCTCGCTGCTTACCAGGCCCTCGCGCTTCAGCCGAGCGATGACTTTGGTGACCGTGACGTGGGTCACGTCAAACCGCTTGGCCAGGTCCACGATTCGGCATTTGCCCATCTCGCGATGGATTTGCTCGATCGCCTCAACATAGTCCTCGGCCGTCTCCGCGGCGTGGTCGCTGCGGATTCGACGATGACGGTTAGCGAAAGTCTGCGGCTCGGGCATGGGGATGAGGCCACGAATGGCCAGTTGCGGACAAGGCAAAGCGGCGAAAATGTGTAGCCACCGCTACAAAATCGCCGATGGGATTTACGGAAGCCCTCGCACTCCACGTTACCACACGTGCGCGGCGAGCGGCAGGTTGCCCCAGCGGCCAGGTCGGTCGCAAATGCGGGGCAATTCCTGGCGATTGCCGAAAACAACGTCCGCAAGCACGGTCAGGGAGCGACCAATGGCGGCTCACAAGTCTCGATCGATTGGCTCGACGCCCCGTAAGGCGCGGCGCCTCGCATTTATTGCGGCCGTCGTCAGCTTTGGCTTTCTCGACGCACCCTTTTGCCTTGGCGAACCGGGAACGCTCTTTTGCTGGAGCTCCGGAGATCCGTGTGACGGCGGGCCGAATCTCGACGAGCCGCTCATCACCGATCGGCCCGATTTCACCGAGGCGTCGGTCACCGTGGGTCGCGGCGTGGTGCAGATCGAGAGCGGATACACCTACTTGTCCGACGACAACGGCGCCAGCAGTTCCCGAGAGCACATCTTTCCGGAGATGCTGATGCGCGTCGGCGTATTGGCCGACTGGTTTGAGCTACGGGTCGGCTACACGTTGATCGAGGGGACGACGCACACTTTCGGCGAAGGGCGCGCGACGTTCACGGGGAGCAACGACCTGTACCTCGGCATGAAGCTCGCACTGACCGGCCAGGCGGGCGTCTTGCCCGAGATGGCCATCGTGCCGCAGATGTTCGTCCCCAGCGGGTCGAGCGACCACACTGCCGGCGAGACGCTGCCGGGCGTGAACTGGCTGTACGGTTGGGACGTCACGGACTTCATCGCGACGGGTGGGTCGACGCAGGTCAACCGCCGGCTCGACGACGAGACCGGCGATCCTTACGCGGAGTTCGCCCAGTCGTGGACCATCGGTTACTCTCTCGCCGACCGCGTGGGTGCGTACACGGAATGGTTCTGCCTCGCGCCCGATGGAGCCGACTCGAACCACAACGAGAACTACTTCGACGGCGGCGTCACCTTTCTGGTGACGGACAACGTGCAGCTCGACGCACGCGCCGGCGTGGGCCTGAACGAGGCCGCGGCGGATATGTTCTCGGGCCTCGGCCTGTCGATTCGCTTGTAGCGCGGGCAGGGGCTCATTGTCTCTTGGAGACGTCTAAGGAAACCAACTAGCCGGAGGGCCACGCCCTCCGATTCCCCGACGGCGTGGCCCTCCGGCTACGCCAATTGTTGGTTTTGGGAGGAATTGCCACCGTTTTCCGGCAGACGTCTGCTTGCCTTCAATTGTAGCCATTGCTACAATTTCGCCGGCGGGTCACACTACGGGGCTTTCAAAAAATGTGCGTTAAGCAATGGATCGCGTTGGGACTACTGGCCGGCTGCGTGCTTGCAAGCGGATGTCAGGCAAAGTCGGAGCACGCGCACGGCGATTCTCCAGCGTCCGCGCACAAGTATAAAGGCGACGGGCCGATTCGCGTCGTCTGCACGACGGGCCCGGTCGCCGAGTTGATTGAGCGCATTGGCGGCAAGCATGTCACGATCGAGGCGCTCATGGGGCCGGGCATCGACCCGCACTTGTATAGCCCCATCGCGTCCGACGTGCGCAAGCTCTCGGCCGCCGACGCGATTTTCTACAACGGCCTGCACCTCGAAGGCCGCATGGCGGAGCTCTTCGTGCAGATGGCGCGTTCCAAAGCCACCTATGCGGTGACCGAGGGCATCCAGACGCGCAAAGACAAGCGGCTGCGCGAGCCGCCTGAGTTCGCCGGATTGTACGATCCCCACGTGTGGCACGACCCGCTGCTGTGGTCCGACTGCGTGACCGACGCGGCCGAGATGCTCGCCGAATTCGATGGAAAGAACGCGGAGGAGTATCGCGCCAACGCGAAAACCTACCGGGCCGAATTGGCCGAGCTCGATACGTTCTGCCGCGAAGAGATTGCGAAAATCCCCAAGGCGCGGCGCGTTCTGGTCACTGCCCACGATGCGTTCGGCTATTTTGGTAACGCGTACGACATCGAGGTGCACGGCCTTAAGGGAATCAGCACCGAAGAGGAAAAGGATCTCAACCGGCAGGAAGAGATTCAGCGGATGATTATCGACCGCAAGATTCCGGCTGTGTTTGTGGAATCGGCGGTCGCCCCTAAAGCCGTCGAGGCGCTGGTCGAGCCGTGCCGCGCTGCGGGCTGGGACTTGAAAATCGGCGGCAACCTGTATGCCGACGCGCTGGGAGCCGCCGGAACCGACGATGCGACCTACGCAGGCATGATTCGCCACAATGTGCGGACGATTGTCGCGGCGCTCAAGGAGTGACGGAACCTTATGTCGACCATCGCCCTCGAAGTTCACGACATGACGGTCGCCTATCACCGGCGGCCCGTGTTGTGGGACGTCGATCTCGCCGTCCCCGAGGGCAAGCTCGTCGGCATCGTAGGCCCCAATGGCGCGGGAAAGACCACGCTCATCAAGGCCGCGCTCGGCCTCGTGCCGCTGGCGAGCGGTAAGGTCGAAATCTACGGCAAGCCTTACCACGAGCAGCGGCGGCTCGTGGGCTACGTGCCGCAGCGCGAGAGCGTCGACTGGGATTTTCCCGTGACGGTGCGCGACGTCGTGCTCATGGGCACCTACGGTCGGCTGGGATGGATTCGCAGGCCGGGGCGTGCGGAGGGAGAGCTTGCGGACCACTGCCTCGATCAGGTGGGCATGCGGTCGTTCTCCCGCCGGCAGATTCGGCAGCTCTCCGGCGGGCAGCAACAGCGCGTGTTTCTCGCGCGAGCGCTCGCCGAGGAAGCCAAAGTCTATTTCCTCGACGAGCCATTCGCGGGAGTCGACGCCGCCACGGAGTCTGCGATCGTCACGCTCCTGCAGACGATGCGTTCGGCCGGGAAGACCGTGTTCGTCGTGCATCACGACCTGCAGACAGTGCGCGAATACTTCGACTACGTCATCCTGCTCAACATGCGCCTGGTGGCGTGCGGCCCCGTGAAGGACACGTTCACGAACGAGAATCTGCAAAATACCTATGGCGGACGCCTGACACTCCTGGACGAGGCCGCCGAGGCCATGCGGAATCGCGAGGCCGTGCGATGACCGGCCTGTCCATCGTCGACAAGGTGACGATCGGCTCGGCGCTGCTGGGCGGCGCCGCGGGTGTGGCGGGCAGTTTTGCGGTGTTGCGGCGGCGGTCACTTGTGGGCGATATGCTCGCCCACGCCTCGCTGCCGGGCGTGTGCATCGCATTCATGATTACCGGGTCGCGCAATCTGCTGGGACTGTCGTTAGGAGCGCTCGTCAGCGGCTTGCTCGCGATCGGACTCATGACGGTCGTCGTTCGCTGGACGCGCACCAAGGAAGACGCCGCCATTGGCATCATGCTGAGCGCGTTCTTCGGCCTGGGGATCGTGCTGCTTTCGGCGGTCACGCGATCCAAGGCTGGCGGAAACAGCTCGGGGCTCAATTCCTATCTGTTCGGCGAGCCCGGCAATATGGTCGACAACGACCTGCTGCTGCTGGTGATCGTCGCGGCCGCCGTGTTGGCCCTGACGGCGCTGCTGTTCAAGGAGTTCAAGCTCGTGGCGTTCGACGCCGACTTTGCCCGCTCGCAGGGTTGGCCGACGCTCGCGCTCGATCTCGCGATGATGGCCGCGGTCGCCGTGGTCACGATCGTGGGTCTGCCGATTGTGGGCGTCATTCTCATGGCGGCGATGATCATCCTGCCGGCGGCGACCGCACGGATGTGGACCAATCGCTTGCACAGTCTGCTGCTGTTGGCGGGAACGATCGGCGTGGCGACCGGCGCAGTGGGGATACGCATTGCCGACGACTTGCCCGCGGGCCCGGCGATTGTGCTGACGGGTGGCGCCCTGTTTGTGCTTTCGCTGCTCTTCGCACCGCAACGCGGTATCATTGCCCGGGTGTGGAACGAAACGCGGCTCCGCATGCGAATCGCCCGCGAGCACCTGTTGCGGTCGCTTTACGAGCTCAACGAGCCGGCGCTGCCGAGCGCTGCGAGCATCCCAGTCGAACGGCTCGCCGGACACCGCCATTCGCGGCCGTGGATGCTTTCGTGGTTGCTCAATCGGGGCGAGCAGCGCGGGTTGCTCGAGCGCACCAACGGCAGCGTCAAACTCACGCCGCTCGGCATGCGCCGCGCCGCCGAGGCGACCAAGACGCACCGCATGTGGGAGCTTTACATGATGGAGTTTGCCGGCTCGGCGGCCGACCACGTCGACCGCTCGGCCGACGCGGTGGAGCACCTGCTGCCGGCGGGCCTCCTAGTGAAACTTGAAGAGCGCCTGGCTCGCGAGGGCCGACTTCCCAACGCGACGACCGCGGTGCCTGCGTCTCCGCACGAGATGAAGGATGGCGAGGGATGATCGCAAGTCCGCTGCCGCTGGCGCTCATCGCCGAACTCTGGACGCCGGAGGGCGCGTGGATCGTGCTGACCGCAGCGGCGACCAACGCGGCTTGCGGCGTGGTCGGCTGCTTCCTCGTCCTGCGGCGCATGAGCCTCATGGGCGACGCGCTGGCCCACGCCGTTTTGCCGGGGCTCGCCGTCGCGTTCATCATGTCCGGGTCGTACAGCATCGGGCCGCTCATGATCGGCGCCCTGCTCGCGGGCCTGCTCACGACCTTTCTGACACAAACGCTGCACCAATACGCCAACGTGCCGAGCGACGCGAGCATGGGCGTCGTATTCACATCGCTGTTCGCGTTGGGCGTCGTGCTGATCAAGAAATACATCCGCGGCGTTCATTTCGACGTCGCGTGCGTGTATCAAGGAGTGCTCGAGCTGACTCCCCTTTCGACTTGGGAAGTGAGCGGCTATCACCTGCCGCGAGCCGCGGTAGTCGCGATCGGCATTTTGGTGCTGAACGTGCTCGTCATCACGGTGCTGTGGAAGGAGTTCAAGCTCAGCTCGTTTGACTCCGCGCTCGCCACGACCATGGGGTTCCCGGCAGGTGTGATGCACTACCTGCTCATGGCGCTGGTGGCACTCACGGCGGTCGCGTCGTTCGAGTCGGTTGGGTCTATTCTGGTCGTGGCCATGCTCATCGTTCCTGCGTCGACCGCGCATCTGTTGGCAAATCGGCTTGGCCCCATGATCGTCTATGCAGCGGTGATTGGAGCCTTGTCCGCGGTTTTGGGCTACGTGTTTAGCGTGTGGATCGACACCAACATGGCCGGCATGATGACCGTATCGGCCGCGGGGCTCTACGGCCTTGCCGTGCTCTTCTCGCCGCAGTACGGAATCATCAGCACGCTTGTGCGCAATCTGCAAACCTCACTGCGAGTCATCCGCGAAGACCTGCTCGCCATGCTCTACCGCGTCGAAGAGCTGCGCGCGCCGAGGCCGCTGGCGACCGCCGAGGCCACGCAAGCCGTGGGTGGCGGCCTTACGGCCAAGTGGGGATTGCGAACGCTCGTCCGCAGCGGTCGCGTGACTGCTGCCGCCGATCAGTTGCAACTCACCGACGAGGGACGCGAAGACGCCAAACGCATGGTTCGTTCGCACCGGCTGTGGGAAACGTACCTCGTGCAATACCTCGGCCTGCCCCTGGATCATGTTCACGAGCCCGCGCACCGCGTCGAGCATTTCATCGGGCCGCTGTTGCGGGCGCAGCTCGCGGTCGAGGTCGACGCCGGCGACGACCCACACGGGCGGAAGATTCCTGAGTAATGCGCGGCCGCGGCGCTTGCTTTCCCGCAGTCGTCACGCCTTGCGGACGAGGCCGCGGAGCGTCTCGAGATTGATTTCATCGAGGTCGCGGCCATCCTCGACGCCCTTTTCCGTTTCCGTTTCGAGATACATGGGCGTCTTGCGAAAGCGGCGGTCGTTCACCAGCAGGCGAAACGGTTCGAGCCCCATCTCCCCGCGCCCGATGTGGGCGTGCCGATCGACGCGGGAGCC